>JABFRB010000024.1 GCA_013141385.1 Bacteroidales bacterium
CTTTAGGATCAACAGATCGATACATAAGCAAACCATTTTTCATAAACTTATTGTTCGAATGGTTGAAGGTGATCCCATTACATATCAGAATGTTAAAATTAGTGCTTAAATAAACACCTCAATAAAATAAATACAGGTGTGTTCCAATCACAGCAGTTATTTGATGCTTTACCCGATGGGTTGTTCACCAATCTTAAAGGGATTAAAACAAATGGAACCATTGATTATTCTCTAGATTTTAAGGTAAGACTCGATAACCCCGACAGCGTGTACTTAAATCCTAAATTGATTACCAGAAGTTTTGGACTTGTACAATATGGCTATAGAAACTTTAGCGCATTAAACGATACCTTTAGCCATGATGTATATGATGAAGGGCAGTATATTAGAACCATCCGTATTGATCCGAGCAATAAAAATTTCAAACGATTAGATGAGATTTCCCCGTTTATTATCAATGCTGTTGTTACCTTGGAGGATGGTGGATTCTTTACCAATCAAGGGTTTGATTTAGATGCGTTTAAATATGCTATTTCTGAGAATATTAAGCAGAAAAGATACGCCCGGGGTGGAAGCACAATAACCATGCAGCTGGTTAAAAATCTTTATCTTAATAAAAGTAAAAACTTATTCCGTAAGGCAGAGGAGTATTTAATAGTTTGGCTAATTGAGAATCAGGCAATAGTTCCGAAGGAAAGATTACTTGAGATCTATTTAAATATCATTGAATGGGGACCAAATATATATGGTGTTTCAGAAGCATGTCAATACTATTTTAGTAAAAGTCCCAAAGATGTTACACTTGACGAGGCTTTATATTTGGCAAGCATAGTTCCTCGCCCTAAAAAATTCAAATATTTATTTGAAAAGGATGGAAATCTAAAGTCGTTTATGGAGGATGATTTCAAATTCGTTAGCAATAAAATGCTATCACGAGGGATGATTTCCGAGGATCAATTTAACGATTTAACCTATAATATTAAGTTAAATGGGCAAGCAAAAAATATGCTAGCTGATACAGCTAGTACAATATCGGATTCTATAAGTATTGATGAAATTAGTATTGAGAGGGATACCGCTTTACTTTTACCTTAAATTATTGTATCTTGTTTTCGTTATTTTTTATTTAATCATATCTCTAATAAATTAACTGACTATGACTACTCAGCCATCAAAAAATGTAGAAGCAGTTGCCGAAAGCATTCAATGGTTTGGGCAGGCTTCTATTAAAATACAACAAGCAGGTAAAACAATTTACATAGATCCTTTCAATTTGAAAGTACCTGATAAGGCGGATGCTATCTTTATTACCCATCCCCATTTCGATCACTTTTCGGTTGAGGATATTAAAAGGATTGTCTCACCAGATACTGTTGTTTTTTGTCCTAGCGAGTTGAAAGAAAAAATTACAGACATTGGAATTACTAATGTTTATGGTATAAAACCTGGATTCGAGTCTGAGTGGAAAGGAATATCTATTCAGGCAGTTCCCGCATACAATATTGTTAAAGGTGACAAACATCCAAAGAGTAGTAACTGGTTGGGTTATGTTTTAACTCTGGGTCATGTTAAAGTTTACCATGCAGGGGATACTGAAAGAATACCTGAAATGCAGAACATTTCATGTGATATCATCCTCTTACCCATAGGACAGACATATACAATGAATACCATTGACGAAGCAGTAAAAGCAGTTCTTGATACAAAAGCATCTGTGGCAATTCCTATTCATTTTGGGATGTATGAAGGAAAAGTTGAAGATGCGGAGACTTTTGCAAAAATGCTTGAAGGGAATGTTAAGGTTATCATTCCAAAGCAATCAGCAAACTAGTAAGGATAAGCATAACTCTTTCTATTTAGGATGCTTTAATGTTATGGAAAACGTTTGTTACATCCTCATCCTCTTCAATCTTCTCAATTAGTTTTTCAACCTCTTCGAGTTGTTCAGGTGATAGAGATTTTGTGTCATTCGGTATCCTCTCGAAGTTGAAACTTAGAATATTCATTTTCCTATCTTCTAAAAATCGTTGGATAGGTCCAAAATTGGTGAAATCGGCAAAAATCATAATATTTTCATCCTCAGCAAAAATCTCCTCAACACCAAAATCAATTAATTCTAGTTCAAGTTCTTCGAGGTTAATACCATCCTTCATTTCCACTTTAAAAGAGCACTTGCGTTCGAAAAGAAAATCAAGCATCCCAGTGGTTCCAAGCGAGCCACCATATTTATTGAAATAGCTACGGACATTAGCTACTGTTCTTGTTGGATTATCAGTAGCTGTTTCAACAAGAACAGCTATACCATGAGCTGCGTATCCCTCATAAACAATCTCCTTATAATCCTTTTGATCTTTTTCAGTTGCCTTTTTAATTGCCCTTTCAACATTGTCCTTGGGCATGTTCTCCGATTTTGCAGTCTGAATCAGAAGCCTCAATCTTGGGTTACCTTCAGGATCGGGTCCACTAGCTTTAACAGCAATCGTAATTTCTCTGCCAATTCTAGTGAATACGCGAGCCATATTGCCCCAACGTTTCATCTTTCTAGCTTTTCTGTATTCAAACGCACGTCCCATATCAAAATCTTTAAAATGGTTAAATGATGTGCAAAGATAAAAAAGTATAGTAATGGATATTCATTCCCCTAATCAATATTTACTATTTTTATTTATCAAATAATTTCTATTTTAGTTGTTTTAATTTTCAAATCATTCTTAATTACAATAAAATAATAAGTTAGTGTATGAAAAGCCGAAGCGGAATTTCACAACGAGAGATAGATCAGATCATTAACGATTCTAAAATTTGCCATATATCAATGATTGATGCTGATGGACTTCCTTATGTACTACCATTTAACTTTGGATATAAAGATGGTCGATTATTCATTCATTGCGCCCCTGAAGGTAAAAAGATAGAGATTTGGGAAAAGAATCCAAAAGTTTGCGTTGCTTTTAGCACAGGTTATGAGATGAGAATTCAAAATGAAACCGTTGCTTGTTCATATTCTATGAAGTACCGAAGTGTGCTAATACATGGAGAATTATTGCCAATAGATGGGTATGATAGTAAAATTGAGATCCTTGAGATTATTATGGAAAAGTATTCAGGGAAAAGCAATTTCACATATAATCGACCTTCTGTAGATAATGTTAAGGTTTTTGAAATTAAAGTGGGTAGGGTAGAAGGAAGGGTTTATGGTTATTAGTTTGCTAATTGACGAGTTTCAATCAACTTAACTTTTTTTAGAAAGTTGACGAAGATCATCGAAAAAAAAACAGGATAGCTGAAAACCATATATAAAATAACCTATATTTATTACGCTAAATAATTGACTATAAAATGAAAAGTACATATTATGGCTAGTATCCGTGATTTTAAAAAAGATGTAAAATATCTAGTTAACCACTTTATTGATGAATGCTATACACAGTTGGCTTTCTCGGTTGTTTTAGATCAGGAGAATACTTTGGATATCATTTCGGATGCATTAAAATTGCGTGATGAAATCATCAGTAAATTGAATTCGAACTCTTTAAATGGAAATAAAATAGAGGGTAAATCTTATTATAATACCATTGCAGAAGATTTTTATCATCGTATAATTGAGTTAACAGAACGATTACATTCACTTGAAGATTAATATTATGAACTCATTCTTAGAATTGGCTCGTAAACGATTTAGTTGCAGATCTTTTTTGGATAAAAGTGTTCCTAAGGAGTTAATAGAGAAAATTTTTGAAACTGTAAGAATTGCGCCATCTGCTGTTAATTGTCAACCATGGCTATTTGTTATAGTCTCTGAAGGATCTTTGAAAAAACTAATTGCTTCATGTTATTCGCGACCTTGGCTTGAATTTGCTCCTGTTATTATTGTTGCTTGTGGGGATCATAGCCGTTCCTGGCGACGAGCAGATGGGAAGGATCATTGTGATATAGATATGGCAATTGCAATAGATCATTTAACTCTTGAGGCAGCAGATAATGGTCTTGCAACCTGTTGGGTATGTAAATTTGATGTAATGAAATGCTCTTCCATTTTAGAGCTACCCTCTCATATTACACCAGTGGCCTTAATACCATTGGGTTACCCTAAAGACACCATTGATTCCGAAAAACATTTAGAGAAAAGAAAATTGCTTTGCGATATAGTTTTTTGGGAGAAAATTAAATTTTAAATCCCCGTTTTAAACCGCTTAACCTCTTTTGAAAGTTTTTTGGCATTGCCTTCGGTTATTTGATCCAGAGCAGCCCAGAATTTAGGTCCATGATTTTTGTGTACTGTATGGCATAGTTCATGGAGTATAATATAATCGATAAACTCATCTGGGAGTTTCATTAAGAAGATACTTAAATTGATATTATCTTTTGATGAGCAGCTACCCCATCTACTTGTTGTTCGTTTTATACTTATTCTATTGAATTGAAACCCATATTTTTTGGCAATTAGTTCAACTCTTTGAGGAAGTATTTCCTTAGCTTCGAGTCGGTAAGCATTTTCAATCCCTTTTTTTGCAGCAATTTGTACCTGGTTGTTTGAAATATCAAGGTATTCAGGATAGAATACATTAATATTTTGGGAATCTATCTTTACTATGATTTTAGTACTGCTAACAGGAAAATAAATTAGCGTATGGGTTCTTGTCTTATAAACTCCCGATTGAATAATTAAATCCTCTCTTTTGTTGAAGTATTCAACTTTCTCGATTATCCACTCAGATTTTGATAGCACAAAGGATTCGGCACTTCTAAATGAAAGTGTACCCGGAATAGTAACTCTTACTCCAGAAGTGTTATTTATTGAAATTGATAGCCTACGTGCTCTAGAGTTTCTTTTGTAGGTAATGTTCCCAATCTTTGGGTAATTTATAATTTTCTTAGATGTATTTTGCAATTTTATTTTTTGAGGTGTTTATTTAAGCACTAATTTTAACATTCTGATATGTAATGGGATCACCTTCAACCATTCGAACAATAAGTTTATGAAAAATGGTTTGCTTATGTATCGATCTGTTGATCCTAAAGC
>JABFRB010000025.1 GCA_013141385.1 Bacteroidales bacterium
TTCCAGTATAGGTTATTAACATGCTCTAAAGTTACTAACTCCCCCTAGAACCCCCTTGTTAGCATCATCATCATTATTATTGATATAAAAAATGATACTGTAAATCTAAAGGAACTCACGTTAATTAATTTGCGATTTGAATTGTTAAATTGAAGTTGAAACTATTTGATTGCTTTTTTTATTCATACCTTAGTGATTGAACTTGTAAATGCCTAAACGTATGACTAATCAGAGCAAACACCTAATCACTGCGATATTAATACTATTTTTCATAGCTATTGATATTTCAGGGAAATGTTCAAGTATTAAAAACTTGGATTCTTCTAATGGCGATACAACGAGTATTAAAGTAAAAAAAGCGTTTAAACTAATTAAGATGAATGCTAATAATTCGCAATTTGTGATACTAGATGTTCGAAAACCTGATGACTTTTTAAAAGAGCATATTACAAACGCAATAAATATTGATTTTAAATCCGAAGATTTTTCGAATAAAATAGACCAATTGGATAAAGGGAAAACATATTTGGTTTACTGTTATGGTGGCTTTCGAAGTAAGAGTACCATGCAACTGATGGAAAATAAAGGATTCACAAAAATTTATAATATGAAAGGTGGTATTATGAAATGGAGAGTTAGGAAATTACCTCTTTCCAAGTAGGAGTAAAATTTTCAAAACGGCAAAACAGCATTGCAGTAACAGACCTAAATCACTTCAATCTTACTGCTTTTTGAACCCCTTTAATATTATTCAGCTTATAGAGGAGCGTTTCAAGATTCTTTATATCCGAAACAAATACCTGAATTCGCCCTTCAAATAGCCCTTTGGAGCTATTGATTGCAATACTTCTCATATTTACTTTTAAATCGTTGCTTATTACCTCCGAGATTTTATTTACAATTCCGAGTTCGTCAAAACCATTGATTTTGATAGTGGTTTGGAATGAACCAACCATTTTTGATTCCCTCCATTTTGCTTTTACAATTCTGTAACCCCATCGGGCATTAAGCTGTGGTGCATTTGGGCAATTCGTGCGATGAATCTTAATACCCTCACTAATTGTGACAAAACCAAAAATATTATCGCCTAATATTGGATTACAGCATCTTGCAAGTTTGTAATCGATGTTTACAAGTTTCTCATCTATAACCAGAAAATCATCACTTGCATGTAGCTTTCTAGAATCATCGGGTTTATTGGAATCATATACCTTCTCATCTGCTGGGGTTGTAATTTTTTTATCAGTTTGGAGAACTATGGATTTCATTTCTGTTAAGTCAACCTTTTCGTTTGCAATAAGAGAGAAAAGATCGGGTTGACTTTTTATCTTGAGATGCTTTTGAATAGCCTGAATAGCTTCCTCGTTATCAGTAATCTTCCAGTTTTTAAACCTTCTGTATAGAATCTCTTTTCCTAAAAGAATCTCCTTGTTTTTCTCTTCCCTTAAGCTTTGCTTAATTTTTCCTTTAGCTTTTGACGTTATTACAACGTTTAGCCAATCGGTCTTAGGTTTCTGATTTTTGGATGTAATAATTTCAACAATATCACCATTGCTTAAGATTTGCCTAATGGTTGCATTTTTATTATTCACTTTAGCTCCAACGCACTGACAGCCAACGTTTGAGTGTATTTCAAAAGCGAAATCTAAAACAGTTGCCCCAACGGGTAACTTTCTTAAATCCCCATTTGGAGTAAAAATAAAAATCTCTTTGGTGTATAAATTTGCTTTCAGATGATCAACGAAATCTTCTGGAGATGAATTGGAAGTATCAATAATCTCTCTAACCTTTGTTAACCATTCTTCGACATTTTGTTCCTGCTTAATACCTTTGTATTTCCAGTGGGCAGCCAATCCATCTTCTGCAATTAGATCCATCCGATTTGTACGAATCTGAACTTCCACAAACCTGCCTTCAGGGCCAACAACTGTTGTATGAAGCGATTCATAGCCATTGTTCTTTGGCGCAGATATCCAATCTCTAAGACGCTCGGGGTTAGGTGTGTATTTGTCTGTTATAATTGAGTATACCTGCCAACAATCTGATTTCTCTTTTTCGGGAGGACTATTTAAAATTATTCTAATTGCAAAGAGATCATAAACCTCTTCGAAATCGACACCCTGCTTTTGCATCTTTTTCCAAATAGAGTAAACCGACTTGGTTCTACCCTTAATATCAAAATCAAATCCCTTGGATTTAAGCTCATCCTGTATTGGAGTGATAAACTCTTTGATATATTTATTTCGCTTTACATTGGTATTCTTCAGTTTCTTATTAATAGCTTCGTAATCTTCGGAGTTGGTGTACTTCATTGCTAAATCTTCCATCTCGGATTTTATTCTATAAAGACCAAGGCGATGGGCAAGAGGGGAGTAGAGGTAAAATGTTATCAATGAATTTTTAAGCTGAACATTATTTGGCATAATGTTCAATGACCGCATTGTTTCTAGCCGTTCAGCAATTTTAATAAGGATAACCCGAGGATCTTGAGAAATGGTTAGTAAAAGTTCTCTGAAATTCTCAGCCTGTAGTTTAGGGTTTTTAGGATCAATCTCGGATATTTTTGTCAAACCATCAATAATTCTGGCGATTTTAGACCCAAATTGCTTCTCAATCTCATCAATGGTTAGTTGATTCCTTTTAATGGTTTCATGCAGAAGTGCTGATACTATGGATGTTTTTCCAAGACCCATCTCTTCCACACAAATACGAGCAACATTTACCAGATGGAAAATATTTAGTTGACCAGATTCTCTACGGACACCTGAATTCAAATCAACTACGAGTTTAAATGCTATTCGGATCTGTTTTTGATCATCTTTGGAAATTAGTCCCTTTGCTGCACGCAGTAAACATCGATAATAGTTAACGATTTTGCTATTTTCAGTTTGTGTAGTAGATTCCATTTAAAGGCACTTGTTTGAAAGTAGAAATATAACAATAAAACTACAAAAGAGTTCCTACAACCTTTAAATAGTAAAATATATAATAAATGTATATTTGAATATACAATATATGTTTAATAATGTCTTTTTATATAAACAAATATGTTATATTTGTGTCTGTATTAATAAATATTATTGCTATGGATACAATTCTTGAACTATCCAAAAACCTTATATCATCAGTAAAACTGGATTTTAAAAGGTATTTATTGAAAAGCATACCTGAAAACCAGCGATTAGTTTTCATTAAAGGCGCTAGAGGCTCTGGTAAAACAACACTATTGTTGCAATATCTTAAGAGCATAAATGACTCGAAAGATAGAGTTGCATTTTTAAGTTTAGATGATATAATCTACACTCAACAAAATGTAATAGATTTTGTAGATTGGTTTTATAAGAGGGGTGGTGAACTCATTGTCTTAGACGAAGTTCACAAATATCCTGAATGGTCAAGAACATTAAAAACAATTTATGATAGGTATTCAAATTTAAAAATAATTGTAACATGCTCATCTGCATTGCAATTGGGGAAGGGGGATGCCGATCTTAGCCGGAGATCAATATCATTACATCTAAATGAGCTCTCATTAAGAGAGTTTATTGAAATTAAGTATGGTATTTCGTTTCCAGTTTATAGTTTAAATGATATAATAACGAAACAGGATGAAATCTCATCATTGGTTTTAAAAAAAATTAAACCCTTACAGGCTTTTGATCAGTATCTTAAATTTGGTGCTTACCCTTTTTCCTTGGAAGGCGAGGAGTATTACTATCAAAAACTGTCAAATGTTGTTAACCTAGTTCTTGAAACCGATCTTCCTGCTATTGATAATATTACATTTGGAACAGTTGTTAAATTAAGAAAACTCTTATATGTTTTGGCCGAAGTTGTTCCTTTTACTCCAAATATTTCAGAGTTAAGCGATAAAATTGGTGTAACCAGAGAACAACTTTATAGATTCCTTTATTTATTGGAGAAAGCAGAGATTATTTATATGTTACGCAAACATGCAAAGGGAATGAGCATGATGGCAAAACCTGAAAAAATATATCTACATAACCCAAATTTGGCGGAAGCATTAACGCATAGCAAAACAAATACAGGCACCCTTAGAGAAACATTTTTTATTAATCAGCTATCCTCAAATTATGAAGTAAATTATTCTTCACAAGGTGACTTTTTAATTAATAATCAATATGTTTTTGAAATAGGAGGAAGAAATAAAGGGAAGAAACAAATTAAAGATGCAGAAAATTCTTACCTTGTTAAAGATGGCATTGAACACGGAACTGGTGAAATAGTGCCACTTTGGCTATTCGGCTTCTTGTACTAAGTTGTTTTTATCTTTTTTCTATCTTTATCAAAATTTTATTTCCCATGTCTCAGGAACAGATCCGTCAGCATATTGAGCATCTCAGAGAGGAATTGAATAGGCATAACTACCTGTATTACATTCTTTCTAAACCAGAGATAGGTGATTTTGAATTTGATCAATTACTTAAAGAGTTAGGTGAACTGGAAAAGAAATATCCAGAATTTGATGATACAAATTCACCAACAAAAAGAGTTGGTAGCGATTTAACAGGGGAGTTTGTTCAGGTAAAACACAAATACCCAATGCTTTCTTTAGCCAATACATACTCCGATGAGGAGATAAGGGATTTTGATACAAGAGTAGTTAAAGGAATTGGGGAATCACCTGAGTATGTATGTGAGCTAAAGTATGATGGCACCGCAATAGGATTAACCTATAAGAATGGTAAACTTTTTCAAGCTATCACACGTGGCGATGGTGTTGTGGGTGATGATGTTACTGCAAATGTTAGAACAATAAAAACGATTCCTTTGACTTTGCAGGGTAACGATTATCCCGATGAGTTTGAGATTCGAGGTGAAATATTTATGCCTCGTAAAGTTTTTGACGATATAAATGCTCAGCGTGAAGAGGAGGGTGATGTTCCTTTTGCAAATCCTAGAAATGCAGCATCTGGAACATTAAAACTTCTAGATCCATCTGTTGTTGCTCAACGTAAACTCGATTGCTACCTATATTTCATTCTTGGCGAAAACCTTCCATTCAAAAATCACTTTGAAAATCTTGAAAAGGCAAAGGAGTGGGGCTTTAAGATACCTGATAATAATAAACTTTGTAAGAACGTTGATGAGGTTCTATCATTCATAAATCATTGGGATAGTAATCGAAAGAAATTACCCTATGATACCGATGGAGTTGTAATTAAAGTGAATAGCTATCAATATCAGAAAGTACTTGGCTTTACAGCCAAAACACCTCGATGGGCAATTGCATTCAAGTATAAAGCGGAACAGGTAACAACGCAACTTATTTCAGTTGATTTTCAGGTTGGTAGAACTGGTGCTGTTACTCCAGTTGCTAATCTTAAGCCAGTTAAACTGGCTGGTTCTACCGTTAAAAGAGCTTCTCTGCACAACAGAGATCAAATGGAACTACTCGATATTCGGATTGGAGATATGGTTCAGGTTGAGAAGGGAGGAGAGATTATACCTAAAATTGTTGGAGTCGATAAAACTCAACGAACACTATTCAGCACACCCTTCAAATTTATTGAGCAATGCCCAGAATGTGGGAGTGAATTGGTGAGGCCCGATGGTGAGGCTAAGCATTTTTGTCCAAATCAGGTTGGATGTTCGCCACAGATTAAAGGGAGAATTGAACATTTCATAAGTCGAAAGGCCTTAAATATTGATGGATTAGGGCAGGAGACAGTTGATTTACTTTTCTCAAAAGGTTTAATTAAAGACATTGCTGATTTATATACCCTTAGGAAAGAACAACTGCTAAATCTTGAGAGATTTGCTGAGAAATCTGCCGATAATGCGATTAAAAGTATTGAAGAATCAAAAAACATTCCTTTTCCAAGAGTGTTGTATGGTATAGGAATTCGTTATGTTGGCGAAACTACTGCTCGTAAACTTGCTCAACACTTTGGATCGATTGAGCAGATTGAAACAGCAAGCATTGAGCAATTGCTCGAAGTTGAAGAGGTAGGTGAGAGAATTGCACAAAGTATTGTTGAATATTTCTCTAATCCTATCACAATCAATCTTATTGAAAGGTTAAAACAAGCAGGATTGCAGCTAAAGGTTGATGAAACATCAAATCAATTAATTTCTAGTATACTTAATGGACTTTCCATAGTTATATCAGGAACTTTTTCCCGAATATCTAGGGATGAACTTAAGGAGTTAATACTAAAACATGGTGGTAAGAATGTAAGTAGTGTCTCATCAGCAACATCAATGCTTGTGGCAGGAGAAAAAATTGGCCCTGCAAAACTTGATAAAGCACAGAAATTAGGAGTTAAAATAGTTTCGGAGGAGGAGTTTTTTGAGATGATTAGCTAGTATTTAATTGAGAAATTGGTCAATTTTTCAGATTGAAAAATGAATATGAATGAAAAAAGTTATATTATTAGCAATCATTAACAATTAATAGGCATCAAATAACTAATAACCATTTTTTAAATTAATACAATTGCACCGTGAAAATTATTGATAATATAAAAAGAAATGCTGGGTTAAAAGCTTTAAGCAAAAGCCTACGAACATTACAACGAAATAAGTTTGTTCATAACCTAGTAACTGCCCGTAAAATTGCAATAGTGGGGTTGGTAAATAATAATAAGGATTTTGACGAGATTAACAGCTTGCAAAAATTTCTTACTGAAAAAAATATGCAAGTGGAGATTCTTTTATATTATCCAGGAAAAGAGATTCCACAGCAATTGCTATTACGTAAAGGGATTAATATCTTTAATCGGAACGAGGTCAACTGGTATGGTAAACCTCTAATTCCTTTTGTTGATCAATTTTGTAGGGTGGAATATGATATACTTATTGACCTTTCGTTAGTTGAGCAATTTCCAATTCGTTGGATATCTTCCTTATCCCGTTCGAAGTTTAAAGTTGGAAGTCACAGCTATGTTGGCAATCCATACGATTTGATTATTAACGTGGATAATAAAAAGGAGATACCTTACCTGTCCGAACAGATTATCCATTATCTAAATATTTTAAATAATCGTTTTGCTCAGGATAAAGAAGATGATACAGTTAATTAAAAAATATTAAAGTAAAATGAACAAAAGATTTGGAGGTTTGGGGGTAGCAATGGTAACCCCTTTTACTAAGGAGAACGAGATTGATTATAATGCAACGGAGAAGCTAATTGAGTATTTAATTAGCGGAGGCGTTAACTACCTTGTTGTTCTGGGGACAACTGGAGAAGCGGCAACTCTATCGGATAAAGAAAAGAAATCACTAGTTAAATTTGTAGTAAAAAAGAATAATAAGCGAGTTCCAATTGTTGTTGGAGTTGGAGGAAATGACACAAAGCACGTTATTGAATCAATTGATAACTATGATTATGATGATATTGATGCAATACTCTCAGTAACACCTTACTATAATAAACCTTCACAAAAAGGTTTGGAGTTGCATTATAAAGAAATAGCATCAAAAAGTCCAGTGCCGGTTATTCTCTATAATGTACCTGGCAGAACCGGTGTTAATATGACATTCGATACAACCCTTAAACTTGCACAAGTTCCTAATATTGTAGCAATTAAAGAAGCTTCTGGGAATTTAAATCAGATTTCATATATTCTCAGGGATAAGCCCGATTCATTCCAAGTAATATCTGGAGATGATGGATTAGCATTATCCCAACTGGCATTAGGACTTGATGGGGTAATTTCGGTTTTAGGTAATGCTTTCCCAAAACCATTCTCCGAGATGATCCATCTTGCATTAAATGGAAATTTTGCAGAAGCACGTAAGATTCATCTTAAACTTATAGAAATTACAGATGCATTATTTATTGAAGGTAATCCAGCAGGAGTTAAAGCTGCTCTTAACATAAAAGGAATAATTGAAAATAACTTAAGATTACCCTTAGTTCCAATTAGCGAATCAACTTTTTATAAATTAACGTTATTAATGGAAAACTTTGGATAGACTTATTTGTTAGTATGTATAAGAAATTAATAAAAAGACTCTTGATTGAGTCTTTTTTTATTATTAATAGTTTACAGAAATTTCATACATTTATATTAACCTAAAAAAAATCCTATGACTGATTTAACCACAGCCTATATGGGTTTGAAGTTGAAAAACCCAATTATTATCTCGAGTTCTGGTCTCACCAGTAGCGTTAAAGATATTATTGATTTGGAGTCAAAAGGTGCTGGTGCTATTATTACTAAGTCGTTATTTGAAGAAGAAATAATTATTGAGACTCACGAAAACCTTAATAAAATGCATGCTTCTGGATTTGTATACCCAGAAACAACAGAGTATTTTGATTTTGATAGGATGGAGGACACCGTCTCTAATTATCTAAAGTTTTTGGTTGATAGTAAGAAAAGTGTTCATATACCTGTAATTGCTAGTGTAAATTGTATTTCAGCTGAAGGGTGGACAGATTTTGCTAAACGTATTGAAGATACTGGCGTTGACGGTTTGGAACTTAATATTTTTAGATTACCAGCCAATTTCAATATAGAAAATGATGATAATGAAAAGATTTACTTCGATATTATCGATAAGATAACATCTGTTGTCAAATTACCTATTGCACTAAAAATTGGATTCTATCATTCAAACCTAGGTTATTTGATTAAACACTTAAGCCAAACTCAAATAAAAGCAATTGTTCTATTTAATAGATTTTACAATCCCGATATTGATATTCATACTCTTAACTTTGCATCGTCAAATGTATTTAGCAATCCTTCGGAGATGTCGATGTCACTCAGATGGATAGCAATAATGGCTAATAGAGTGAGTTGCGATCTATCCGCATCAAGCGGTATTCACGATGGTAGTGCTGTAATAAAGCAGCTACTTGCTGGGGCAAAAGCTATTCAACTTTGTTCTACACTATATAAACACGGTAATGATCAAATAGCAACAATACTTACTCAAATTGAGCAGTGGATGGTTGAAAAGGATTATAAAACAATAGATGAGTTTAGAGGTAAGATGAGCCAATCTAGGACTTTTGATCCAAAAGTTTTTGAAAGAGTTCAGTTTATGAAATATTTGAGAAATAGAGATTAAAAAAGCACCTAAAGTACTTAAGGTTTAGTGTATTTCAAGTACTCCAAGCACTTTAAGTATTTTAGGCATTTATTTCCTGTTAATATTATTGCTGCATTGTTAATAGTTTAAAAATAATAATCTGCTAACTTCCACGAAAATATAGCTAAGTTTGCAAAAGAAGGAAATTACAGATGAAGGACGATAGAGATTTTGGTTATAACGAAATTGAGACTTTTGAACTTGTTCAAAAGTATGAGGAGCTTATTCGTCAGAGTAAAAGTTTCTTTTTTGATGTATTGGAATTCGAAGCTATTATTAATTACTATCTTGATAATGAAGAATTGGTTAACGCATCAGAATCTATTAGGATAGCCAATGGCATGCACCCATATTCAACCGAAATTCAGTTGTTGAAAGCAGAACTTTTTATTACAGAAAAGAATTATAACGAAGCATTAGCTATCCTTGACTTTCTTGAACAGATTCATTCGGAAAAATCAGAAGTGCTCTTTTTAAAGGGTCAGGCTTTTTTCAATTTAGGAAATTTTATTAAAGCGGATGAGAATTTCGCAAAATCAGTTGAGGCATGTACCGAAGAGAAATCCGAACTTGTATATAGAATTTCGAGTATATATTTTGTTGAAGAAGAACTTAATACAGCCATTCGCTACTTGCTAGAAGCGCATAGACTTGACCCAAATCATTTTGCCACACTTTTTGATTTAGCATATAGTTTCGAGAAGATTAATGAAATTGAAAAAAGTTATTTTTACTATAATAAACTTCTTGATTTATATCCTTTTACCCAAAATGTTTGGTATAACTTAGGAATTGTTCTAACTAAACAGGGTAAATTCGATGAGGCTATTGAGGCATACGATTATTGTATTGCAATTGATCCTGAGTACAATTCAGCATATCACAATAAGGCGAATACATTAGCCTCTATTGAGAGGTATAAAGAAGCCACCTCTGTATTCCAAGAACTTATTCTCCTTGAACCCGAGAACCCTCGGATTTATTGCTCACTTGGCGAATGTTATGAAAAAACTGAAAAGTTTGAGCAGGCACTTGAAATGTACAATAAAACAATATCCATTGATCCTGCTTTTGCTGAGGCATATTATGGCATTGGAATTATAATGAATGAACGAAAACAACCAAACTTAGCCCTTGATTTTATTAAAAAATCAATAGCATTGGAGTCGGAACAGTATGATTTTTGGCTAGGTCTTGGAAAAGTTCATTATGAACTGAATAACATTGAGGAAGCTCTTAAAGCTTATCGTGAGGCAACAATATTAAACCCCGATGAGCCCGATGCGTACCTTGCACTAGCAGAGATTTATCTATATCAGGAAAAATTTAGAGATGTTGAATGTATGTTCGATGAGCTTGGACCTAAGTTTGAAGGTAACGCATCTATGAAAGTGCTTAATGCTGCTGCCCTTTACCTATCACACAGAAGAAAAGAGGCTCTTGACGAATTAAAGGTGGCGAAACGGATTGATCCCACATCAATCGATGATTTTTTCAGCATCGTATCAGTAATTAATGATGATGATTTTGTAAATCAAACCAAGCAACTCTAAGGGATTTTCTCTTGTTTAAGCATTCAAAATCAACTATTATTTTTCAAAATCAAAAAAAGGAAATACTTTTGGTAAATAACTTTATTAAATTTTGAATATGAACTACAATCTTCCTTTTATTCCCGAAAGACCAAATAAACCACGTAATCATGGTTTAACAATGGTTATGGATAAAGGCTTAAGCCTTTCTGAGGCTGAATCTATGGTTGAATCGGGTGGAGAATTTATTGACTTTGTGAAATTTGGATTTGGAACAGCTCTTATCACTAATAAACTTGAAGAGAAAATTAAACTCTACAGGCAGGCAGGTATCAGACCTTACTTTGGAGGAACTCTTTTTGAAATCTTTATAATTAGAGGAATGTTCGATGAGTTCTGTAAATTTATAGATAAATATAAACTCGATTTGGCTGAAGTTTCAGATGGTTCAATGGAAATGAATAACGATGTAAAGTGTGATTACATTTCAAAACTTGCAAAGCGGGTAACCGTTATTTCTGAAGTTGGTTCTAAACAAGCAGATGTTCATATTCCTGATGATGAGTGGGTTGCAATGATGAGAAGAGAACTTGAATCTGGCTCTTGGAAGGTTATTGCAGAGGCAAGAGAAAGTGGTAATATTGGAATTTATAACTCAAACCAATCAGCAAATACTAAACTAATTGACGATATTGTTCATAATATCAAAATTGAAAATGTGCTTTGGGAAGCACCAATAAAAAGCCAACAGGCTTGGTTTATTAATCTTCTTGGTGAAAATGTTAATCTGGGAAATATTGCTCCGAACGAGGTTGTTTCCCTTGAAACATTACGTAGAGGACTAAGAGGTGATACATTCTTCCAATTTCTTCCTAAAGACCTAAGAGGCAATAACTAAAAAATATATACTCAACAAAAAAACCGAGAAACTCTCGGTTTTTTTTATTAATCACTTTTAGATTAGATTTGTTAATGATTTATTTAACGAATAACAAATGAAGTTTTTTAGAACAGCACTATTCCTTTTACTGGTAAGCATCTCCAAAACTCTTTTTGCACAGGGTACAGATTGTTATATAATCAATAATACTTTTAAAAGTGGCGAGAAGGTATACTACCGAGCTGTATATAATTGGGGATTTATTTGGATAAATGCTGCAGATGTTATTTTTACGGTTAAGGATACTATATATGCAGGGGAAAACTGTTATTATCTAAAATCAGAAGGTTGGAGTTTAAAGCAGTATGATTGGTTCTATAAAGTGCGCGATAAGTTTGAATCGATTGTAAATAAAGACTCTTTGAAACCTCACTGGTTTAGAAGGGATACGTATGAGGGAGGTTATGTAGCCTATAATAATTATACCTTTGATTACAATTCGAATAATCTAAAAATAAATAGTTATACCTCCGAACGAAAATCAAAACTCGAACAATTCCCCCTGAAACCTTGTACATTTGATGTGTTGAGTGCTATATACTATTGTCGAAATATCGACTTTAATTCGCTTGTAATAGATCAAAAAGTTCCATTGACAATGGCTGTTGATAATGAGATTTACGATTTGTATATCAGATTTTTGGGTAAAGAGAAGATTATTATTCATAAAGGAAAAACTTATAATACCTTTAAATTCTCTGCAATGCTTGTAAAGGGAACAATTTTCAAAGGCGGCGAAGATTTAGTGGTTTGGGTTACTGATGATAATTACCATATCCCTGTTATGGTTGAAGCAAAAATTTTAATTGGATCAGTTAAGGCTCTGCTAGTGGGTGTTGAAGGGATTTAGACAGTTTCCAATTAATTCGAATTTATTTTGTATGAAAACCCGAATTCGAGATAATCGGCAACATTTAAATGGGTTTTAAGCGATATTTGACTATATAAAGATTGACTTAATCGATATCGTAAACCAATCCTTTGGTATATGGCTTTATTCTGCTTATCGTGATTGTATAAATAGACTCCTAATTCCCCAAATGCTGATAGTCGATATAAAACCATTTCCCCTTTAACAGTTAGCCCACACTTAGATGCTTTAAGACGAGATTGATATAAAACACCGTTCTCTCTGAAATGAATTAGCGTGGAACCATCGTACATATAATCGAATGTTGCACCATATTTAAAAAATGTTTTAAAGGGTTTGCTCCACTCTATAGAAAGTGAACCAATCCCATATTTTGATCCACCGGGATCTTTTGCTTCCTTTATGCCTCCGCAAAAAGTGGCTAGCCATCTTATCTTTTCAGTATCTTGTATTTCGAGGTTTTTAATAAATTTATTGTTATTGCCGAAATTGTAATTTATTCCAAAACTTGTAGTTATAATATTTAGCCCATAATTGGGTTTTTTAATTGCACCGTTTGAGAAATGGGAAGTGTTTATTCCAAAATTTGTAGTAAGGCTTTTCGATAGGCGATAGTTTATGTTAAAACTGAATGAGGCATAATAGTTGAGATGTGATGATATAGCAATATTTTTTGGATTAGTAAGGCTATCGTAAGTTTTGGTGATATAGGATATGCCTGAAGCAACTCTTAAACTAATACTAAAAGGTTTATCCTGTATTGTCAAGGGAAAGATTATGTAAGGAAAAATACAATGTGTGTAGCCAAGAACCTCTCTATACCCCAAATCCATAAACATATATGATATTCCAACCTCAGGATAGTTGTAATATTGATGCCAAGTCCTTCCATCCGATTCAATGACGCTATAGCTAAGTTCAAAAGCCCTGACTCGTCCTTTTTTTAAAGGTTTTAGAGGTTTTTCATGAGGAACAATGGTGCCTGTGTAAAGTTTAAAACTTAGATGATTGGTTATATGGGTTGTATCAAAATAAGTATTTTCCTGAGAGTATGTCAGGAATGTAAGTGAGCAAAAAAGGGATAGTAATAGTATTCGTATTCGCAATTATCATGATTTTGTAGGGTAAATATAAAATAAAAACCCGTCAGGTTTTCATTTTAACCTGACGGGTTCTATTTAGAGTTACTTATTCAACTATTATCTTCTTCGATTGAATTGAATTACCCTGAGTAATTCGACAAATATAAACACCCGGAGTTATATATGATGGTATCCGAATATCAAAAGTGTTCCACCCAAACGATAAGTTGTTGTAATTGGAACTGAAAATCTGCTGTCCAAGAATTGAGTAAATAGCTACTGCTATTTTATGTTGATTTGTGAGATTTACTCCTAGTTCAAATAAACCATTGTTTGGGTTTGGCCATATTTCGAGTTCGGAACTACTAACTATTGGTTGATTTGTTTCGATTCCCAAGAATATATCATCTTTAATAATTCTTTTTGAGGTATATAAACGACACTCTCCGGGAACAAAATCAGCATTAAATGTTGTGGTAGACAGATCAATAGAATCTTGGGCGAAATACTCATACCATCTGCCAGTATTTGGAAAGTCAAGCGTAAATGTCTCGGTTTGAACATTGAAATTACCCATAGCAATTGCATTCATATCATTGCTGTTCAGTTTAATCCATTTTTTTGCACCTGAAAAGGATGTGATAAAATCATTGGTTCCAAAAACCGGATAATCTTTCCTTAGTTTGATTAGCTGAGCATAGGTGGTTAATAGATGACGACGATTAACATCTTGCATGTAATCCCAGTGAATAGGTTTACGACCAACACGTCCATTCTGGTCAATAGAAATATCATATCCAAGTTCGCCAAATTGCCATATCATCTTGGGACCAGGTACAGTAAAGAAGAAAAGAGCCGCTAGTTCGTTACGAGCCAACCCTAACGGTATATTCTTAATATTGTAAGTTGCATTTGTTGAATTTCCATAGGTTTTGTTTTTGAACATTAATCGTTCTTCATCGTGACTTTCCATATAACCAACAAGATTTGGATTTGCCCAACCTCTAGTTTTATAGGAAATGCTTGAAAAATTGGAGGTAGAGACATATCCCATAGTTGCTTCATTATAATTATAATTTAAATTGCCCCATATCATCATTCCATAATCTGACAACTCTTTTTCTTCAGTATCTGCGCAGAAATGTTCAAGGATAACATAAGCATTAGGTTTTACACTCCATATTTTATCTGCTATGCGTTTGATTATAGATATTCTAGAGGCATCGTAAGCGCTTCCATCACCAGGAACATTTGTAAAACCTTTGGTAAAATCGAAACGGAAACCATCCATCTTAAATTCAGTAAGCCAATAATGTATAACACTATCTACGAACGTTTTAGTAGATACGCTTTCGTGGTTAAAATCGTAGCCCCAAGAATATGCGCTGTTAGGGTTATTTTCATTATACCAGGGATTATCAGCAGTAGGTTTATTAGTATTTGTGTTAAAATACATCTGAACTAATGGTGATTGATCGTATGAATGGTTGAAAACGATATCCTGAATAACAGCAATACCTCTGCTATGGCAATCATCAATAAACGCCTTGTAATCGTTTTTGGTTCCGTAGGCCTTATCGGGGGCAAAGTAAAAGGAGGGATTGTAACCCCAGCTATCATTACCCTCAAACTCGCTTATTGGCATTAGTTCAATTGCGTTAACTCCAAGTTTTTGAAGATAATGCAAGGAGTCTTTAACGGTTTTTATGTAATCACCACTGATAAAATCGCGAATATGAAGTTCGTAGATTACCAAATCCTTTTTTTGAGGAGGTGTAAAACTGGGATTATTCCAAGTGTATGATTCCTCGTTTATTTTGAAAGTTGAGGCGATACCTGTAGTCTTGCCAGTTGGATAGTTTATTAAACTCGGATAGTTTGTTTGACTAATATATTGATCGTTTGGATCACTTGTTTTGGTACAATAGGGATCGGCAAGTTTTATTTGTCCATCGACAAAATATTGGTAAATATATTCTTGATCAGGATTAAGGCCTGTTAAAGTAATCCAGTAGTTTTTACCATCTGGGGTACGTTTCATGTAGTATTGACCATCTATAAGCCAATAGTTAAAACTACCAATTAAGTAGCAATATTGCTTTTTTGCGGCAGGATCATTAAGTACTAGGGTAACTGTACTATTATCAATTTTATTTATTCCAGGAACTACTCCTATGGGGAGCACTTCGGTTATTACTTCAGGTCTGACAATAATATAAACAGAATCTTTTTTAGTTTCTGTTGCGCTTGTAGCTATTGCTTTTAGCCAGTGCTTACCGTAAACAGTAGCGTTATAATTATATGTAATAGATGTTTGTGTAGTGCTTGATACCTCTACATTATCAATAAAAAGTTTTAGAGATGTTGAACTTTTTGAATTTATCTGAACAGCAATTGAGGAATTATACTCATATATTGGTTTATCTTGAACAGGGTTGGCGAAACCAACGGTTAATCCTTGTTCGTAAACATTATAGAAAATATCTTCGGTTTGCTTTGTTGCATCGCTACTCCTGAAAACGAAGCATAGTTGAGTGATTTTTTGAGATGCTAATACACCATAGTATTGTCTGATACTTGGACTAATTGTTAATGTGTAAGTGTTAGTTCCCGTGCGAGTCAACTTTGGTTGTGTGGAATTATTATTCCAGGTCCCCTTAACATATTGCCAAGTAGTTAAACCTTCCACCTTTACCCCGGTGTGAGTGTATACATCACCAACGTAGTTTAAAAGATCCTTACGAGTTGCTTGTGATGCATCAAATGTTATCACTACCTGATCGGCATCAGTTGGCATAACCGGATTAGTGGTAATTACTTGTGTAATAGCTGGTTTAAAATTTAACATAAATATTAACCCAATTATTAAACCTTTGCTTATGTTACAGTTCATAAAGAATTCATTTAAATTGTTGATTGTTTTATTGATCTCAAACATGCAAATCATTATCAATTACTAAGTAAGAAGGTTAAAGGGATGTCAAGCCTTTTACTCTACGATTTTTCTGAGTGATCATATCCAATAAACTCAATAGTTTTCCAATTTGTTTCATTATATCCTTTCATTTCCATAGTTTCATCAACCATCATACTATAGGCTATCTATAGTTTTTGTACCATATTGGTAATAAAATGAGGGCTACTATTAATAAAGCAGCCCTCTTTTTAAAATTTACATTACTGAAAATTACTAAGCCTCTATTGCGCAGTCATTGTAATAATCTTATCAAGCATATTTAAGGTGATTTTAAAATTACCAGTTGTACCAGTAAACCTAAAATTCTTATCACCATCATTTGCATTTTCAAAAAGATTGCTAACTGTGCCACCTGCAAAATAGGGGTAGTTGTATGAAGTTGGACCCCAATCCTTTTGAGCAAAGAAGCGGAATGCTTCACCATTAATAAAATCTGTTGTGGCTTCGAAAATCCCATTGCTTTTCCAAGTCATTTGAACATAGTTTGTTGTCCAATCCCAACCACCAACTGCTCCTCCGGTCATAAACATTTTAGGTTCGTCAACAGCAGTCATTTCAACAGTTTTAGTTTTTAGGTTCACAGTAATACTGAAATAACCAGTTGTGCCAATAAACTTGAAGTTAGAATCTCCATCGTTAGCATTTTCAAATAAAGCACTAACTGTACCAGTTGCAAAATAGGGGTAGTTGTATGAAGTTGGACCCCAATTTGCCTGAGCGAAGAACCTGAATGCACCTGCGTTTTCGAAATATGCAATAGTTTGATATACTTTTGGAGCAGTACTACGCATTTCAACTCCTTTAGTCCAGTCCCAACCACCAACAGCAGATCCACACATATAGATAGGAGGGAAAGAGGTTGCATATGGAGTTATAGTTGCCTCAACTATATTGGAGTAAATAGGAGCAACATTGTCATTAACAATAGCTTTTACCCTAAACTCTAAAATAACTGCAGTTTCTGGCTCAAGTTCCTTATCTAGTAAAAACTTATTAAAATCACCAATTGTAATAGTTTTTGTTAAAAGATTATTTACCGTAAGGATATCAACAGCACTAGCAAAGTCATTACCTTTTACATCTATTTGAACTTTGTAAGTGATAGATGCTGTAAAACCAAAATCGACTTTTGTCCAGTTAAACGTTTGAAAATCATTTGCAGCACTATCCAATAGAAGAATATATGAAGATGCAGACAAAGCACTTAGTTCATTAGAGGCTATTATCTTCTTGACTATGGCTTTTTCCTCATCCTTTTCACAGCTAATTATAACACAAGCCAGAATTAGAAAAGTTAGAAGTATTTTTACTTTTTTCATCGTTTCGAGTTTTTAACTATTAATAACCATCATTTTGCTTAAGGTTTGGATTTGCAACCAGGTCATTAGCAGGAATTGGGTAAAGATCCCTAAATGCAGGAGTTGCAGTACCTGCTTGTGAATTTCCTTTCCATTCCCATAAATAGCTACCACCTGTAAATTTACCAAACCGGATAAGATCAGTTCTTCTATGGCATTCCCAGTAAAGTTCGCGACCTCTTTCATCAAGAATAAAATCAAGAGTTAGTTGGCCTGAATTGATATCGCCAGTGGCATTTCCATAAGCTCTTTGACGAATTTGGTTTACATAGGTAAGTGCAGTTCCTGCATTTCCACCTGTTCCGCCTCTAAGAACTGCTTCGGCATACATTAAATAAGCATCGGTTAAACGAAACATTGGGAAATCGGTGCTAACAAATGAAGGGTGTGAATTTGGTGCTTCTCCACCTGTCGAAGTAACATTTCTAAATTTAACCACTCCAATACCATGTGTAAATGTACCTATATTTGTAATACTCCATTTCCATGTGTCTGGATTGAAATAAAACAGTGCTCTTTTATCGGCTGCACCTGTATTTAAAGGATTACCAGAACTGTAATCGCTTTCCTGTACACCAAATAAAGAAACAAAGTTCTTGATAGTTCTAATACCACCCCATCCACCATCAATACCGAATAATGGCATACCACCTCCGTTAGAAGCATGCATAATAAATGTCATTCCTCCATACTGTTGTGTGTTTTGTCCGTCAAAACAAATTGGGAAAATAATTTCGGGACTTTCATTATTATCAGCACTGAAAATCCTCTGGTAATTAGGATCAAATGAGTAAGCAGAACCGATAACTTGATTAATGTAAGTTAACGCTTCGGTATTCTTGTCTTGTGCAATATATACCTGTGCGTTTAAGTAAAGTTTCGAAAGAAGCATCCAAGCAGCTACACGGTCAGCACGTCCATACTCATTAGCCTTAGGTGCTGCAAGATCCGTCTCAATTGCTTTTAATTCACTTTCAATATAGTTGAACAAATTAGCACGGGTAATCCTTTCTGGTGAAAATGCTCCAGGTTTGTTAGCTTCTGTAACAAAAGGAACATTACCAAACATATCTATTGCATGCCAGTAAGAAAGTGCTCTTAAGAAACGAGCCTCAGCTTTGAATAATTTAAGATTGGTTTGATATGAACCCGTAACACTAGGAATTCTCTCAGATGAGGTTCTAATAAATTCATTGCAAAGAGCTATTGTATAGTAGATACGTGAGTATAAAGCCGAGATGAACACATCGTTTGGAGCCCATGTTTGCCAGTGGAAGTTCTTAATTGTAGCATCATCCCATGCAATAATAGCCTCGTCTGTAGATAATTCTTGCAAACCCCAGTACTGACGTAAATAGTTACCGAAGTTCTCGTCAATACCTTGAATGTCAGGATTACCACCGCCACCACCAGTTTGTCCGCTGATAGCATAGGTTGCATATAGTTTAGCCAGTGCTTGTTTAAAAGCTGCTTCATTCTTGAAAAGATTGGAAGATGTTGTAATATTTGGATCATTTGGGGTAACATCCAAATCTTTAAGACATGAAGACATTATCACCATTGTGATGATAAGTGCTATATATATTTTTAACTGTCTCATAATAAAACTATTTTCTTAAAGTTATTAGAAATCAATTTGTATGCCAAGGATGAATGTTCTAGGACGAGGATAGATATTGTTATCAATACCACCATCAACTTCAGGATCAAGACCAGAATACTTGGTTATTACAAATGCATTCTGAACTGTAAAGTTCAATCTTCCTTTTAGTTTTTCAGTAAGAAGTTTGTTAAACTGATAACCTAGGCTAATATTATCCATTCTAAAGAAAGAAGCATCTTCCAAGTATGTATCTGACCAGTATTGAGCTGTAAAGAATTTTGTTTCTGAAACAGCAGATAGGATATTACTGGTATAACCTGATTGATTATACATTTGCTGATATAGAGCTCTATTGGAGTTATTGTTATTGTAAACATAGTTTCCAATACTCAAACGACCAGAAAATGATAAATCAAAATTCTTATAGTTCAATCTTGAAGAAAGGCCAATTATGTAATCAGCTGCTGGTTTTCCTAGGTAATACTTATTTGCATTATTTCCAGCTACATTTCCACCGGTTCCAGTTTTATCAACATATAGACCTTCAATAGGATTACCATTGGAATCATATACTTGTTTAAATAAAAGGAATGAGTTAGCGGGATGTCCCACACTGTTAATTTGAACTTTATTACCAACTCCACCAGAAATGTCACCTACATCATACCCAACATAGTTAGGATCGTTCACACGGGTTAGTTTTGTAATTTTATTTAAATTGCGTGAGAAAGTTCCATTAACCTCCCAACTTAACTCCTTGGTTGAGATTATTCTTATGCCTAAAGTGGCTTCATAACCAGTATTCTCAAGTGAACCAACATTAGTTATTAGAAAGTTTGAGAAGTTTGTTCCAGCAGCAATAGGAATCTCATTAATCAGATTATCTGTGACTCGTTTATAGTAATCAAACGAACCAACAACCCTATCGTTGAATAGCCCGAAATCAAAACCAATATTTGAGGTTGTAGTCTCTTCCCATTTAATGTTTGCATCATAACGATTTGGTCTTTGAGTTGGATAAAATTCATTGCCAAATTGGTAATATGCACCTTGTTGACTAATGGCGTATGTAGGAAGATAAGGCCAATAGTTATCAGAAATATCTTGCTGTCCAGTTACACCGTAACCTAACCGAAGTTTTAAATCGGACAAATAGCTAACTCCAGATAGAAATGATTCATTCTTAATTTTCCATGCAAATGCAGCTGATGGGAATAGGCCCCAACGATTATCCTTGCTAAATCTTGATGAACCATCATCACGAACTGTTAAGGTTAATAAGTAACGGTCTAATAAAGTATAGTTTAAACGACCAAAAAATGAAACTAAGAAATTTTCATTCTTGGTAACTACATCATTAGCACCAATATATACTCCATTGGTTTCTTTCCAAGGACGGTTAAAATCGTTTTTTTCTCTATAAAAATGTTGCCATGAATAACCTGCAGTAGCATCTATTTTACTTGAAATAGAACTCAAGTCCTTTTGATAGTTAAAGAAGAAATCCAGCAAACTAGTTTTAAGATTCTGAGAATAAGTTTTATAATTTTTTTCAGGTTCACGATAACTCCATGATGCTAATGTATCGGTATTGTCATGACCCTTACTGTCAGTATAATCATAACCCAAGTTTAAATTAGCACGCAATTCGGGTAAAAAATGAAACTTATATCCAAGTTGAGCATTTGCAATAGCCCTTTTTACGTTGGATGTATTATCACGATACTTCAATCTTGTTACGGGGTTATGAGTAGCAATATTATTTGGTAAAGCGTTAATATCAGTTAATGGCGAATTAGTCCATGCTGTATACCCACCAAACCGTGTATTTCCATTCCTAATTGGTTGAGTTGGATCAAATTCAACAGCTGAACCAATAGCATCAGTATTGGAAAAGTCATTGTCTATATTCATCCCCTTCACGTTTACATTAACAGATAGGTGATCATCTAAAAATGAAGGACTTACACCTATGTCTAATGTTGAACGCTTAATATTTGAATTATCTAATAAGCCGTTTTGAGATGTATATCCATAGGAAGCACGATAAGGTACTTTTTTCACTGCTCCCATGACGCTTACATTTTGATCTGTTGAAATAGCATTTCTGTATATTTCCTTTTGCCAATCAGTATTTGCAGTTCCTAAGTAGTTTATAGCAGCACCTGTAATTTTACCAGCATCAATTTGGGCTTGTAGAGCAGCACGAAACTCCTTGGCATCCATTACGTCAATTAATTTTACTGGAACTCCTACTGATACGTTGCTGTTATAACTTACTTTGAAAGGAACACCCAAACTACCTTTTTTTGTAGTAATAATTATGACTCCGTTTGATGCTCTTGAACCATAAATTGCTGCTGCTGAAGCATCTTTAAGCACAGTTACAGATTCAATATCACTTGGGTTTATGGTCATTAATGGATTTGCCAACCCTGATATTGTAGTATTGTCAATTGGAAATCCATCAATTACATACAAAGGATCGTTGTTTGCTTTTAATGATGACCCCCCTCTGATACGCACAGTAGAATTGCTACCAGGTGCTCCACCAGTTGAAGTTACAACAACACCTGCCGATTTTCCAACAATCAACTCCTGTGGTGAGGTAATTGAACCTTTGTTGAAATCTTTTGAACTTACAGTTGTGACTGAACCAGTTAGATCTGTCTTTTTAACAGTTCCATAACCAATTACCACAACCTCATCCAGTGATTCGGAAGACACTTTTAAGGCAATATCTATCACTGAACGGCCATTAACTGGTATTTCCTGAGCTTCGTAACCTACGAAACTGAATACCAGTACATCGTTTGCTTTTGCCTGGATTAAATACTTACCATCCATGCTGGTGGCTGTCCCAGTTGACGTTCCTTTTATAAGTACTGTTACACCGGGTAATGGATCTTTACTCGTAACATCGGTAATTGTACCTGTTACGGTGACCCCTTGACCAAAGGTGAAACCACCATACATAATAAAAGCTAACAGGACAAAAAATCTCCTGATGAAAAACTCTTTCTTCATATCTCTTATTTTAGGTTTAGGTTTAAACTTTTACAATGGCAATCTACTGATAAATTTAGCATAATATAAAACCATAAGCAATTATTAATCAATAAATTATGCAAACGTTACCGCAATCGTTTGAAATATGGCTTTTCTATTTGAAAATATATTTATAACTTGAAAAAAGTTGATGAGGCACTTTGCAATTTATTTATTCGTTGAACTTCTTTTTTACTAACTTTGTTAAAATATTTTCTATGAAATCGAATCAGGTTACAATTAAAGATATTGCACGCGAATTGGGTATTAGCCCTTCAACAGTTTCTAGAGCATTAAAAGATCACCCTGATATTAGCCAAGATACTAAAACTCTTGTAAATAATTTAGCAACAAAACTTAACTATCGACCCAATATCATTGCATTAAGTTTACGTAGCCAAAAGAGTAATGTCATTGGGGTAATCATACCTGAAATAGCTCACTACTTTTTTTCTTCAGTTATTTGTGGGATAGAAGAGGTTGCCAATGAAAATGGCTACAGTGTAATGATTAGCCAATCAAGTGAGGATTATAAAAAAGAGGTGGCAGCCTGTGATGCTTTTTATAATGGAATAATTGATGGACTCCTAGTTTCTGTTACCAAGGAGACTGAAGATTATGTTCATTTTCAGAAATTGGAGGAAGAAGGGATCCCAATTGTGTTTTTTGATAGGATTGTTGAGGAGATAACATCGGATAGAGTTATTATCGATGATTTTGTTGGAGCGTATCAGGCAACTGAGCACTTAATTATTCAGGGACGTCGTAAGATAGTTCATTTTGAGGGCCCACAAAACCGTTTAATTGGGCAAAATAGACTAAGTGGTTATCTGAAAGCGATGAGTGATAATGGAGTAGTAATAGATAGATCGTTACTGATTCCTTGCGATAATTTCCATTCGGCAATTATCGAAACTCAACAGTTGATTGATAGTAAGGTTAAGTTCGATTCAATATTTACCGTAAACGACTTTTCTGCTGCGGGTGCAATGAAAGTGTTACAGAGGAATGGCCTTAAAGTACCTCAGGATGTTTCTGTAGTTGGTTTTGGTGATGATTTGATTGCTGAGATGCTAGATCCAGCATTAACTACGGTAAAGCAACCTGGGTTTGAGATGGGACGAAAGGCAATGGAGTTGCTTATTAAAAGAATAAAGCAGAATAAACCAGAACCCCAAAAAACCGAAACACTAAAAACAAGCCTAGTCGTGAGGGATTCATCGAAAATTAGGTAAATCATATTTTGTTATAAAGTATTTAATAAGCTCAGCTATTCGTTGGGCTTTTTTTATTAGTTCTTAGTAATCCTTTCTAAAAGAAGATCATTAAAAAAAAATATTTTTTTTGTGCCTTCCGTAATCGTTTGAAATGCCCTTTCCAAGTTTTAAACCCCTTGTATTTAGAAGGTTCTAGTGAGTTGGAAGATCTATTGAATCTCTTTTTTACGTACTTTTGAATTTGCAGTTCAAAACCTATACCCTATACCTATATTATATATATGAGCAAAAGACCTAAATTGAGTTTTTGGCAAATTTGGAATATGAGTGTTGGATTTCTTGGAATCCAATTCGGTTTTGCCCTCCAAAACGCCAATGTTAGTAGAATCTTTGAGACACTTGGAGCTAAAATTGAAACAATTCCCATCCTTTGGTTAGCAGCTCCGTTAACAGGACTAATCATACAACCAATTATTGGTCATGCTAGCGATAAGACCTGGGGAAGATTTGGACGAAGAAGACCCTACTTTCTGGTAGGCGCAATCCTAGCATCGCTTGCATTGTTTATTATGCCTAGTTCTCCGGTATTATGGATAGCAGCTGGTATGCTTTGGATAATGGATGCATCCATAAACGTATCGATGGAGCCCTTTAGGGCTTTTGTTGGTGATATGCTTCCATCGGAACAGAGAACAACAGGTTTTGCAATGCAAAGTTTCTTTATTGGAACTGGTGCCTTTGTTGCCTCTTCGTTGCCATATATTCTTACTAATTGGTTTAATATTCCGAATACAGCAGCAACAGGCGAGATTCCAATGTCAGTAAAACTTTCGTTTTACATAGGGTCTGTGGTATTTATATCTGCTATCATAATAACTGTTGTATCAACTAAAGAGTACTCTCCTGAGCAACTCGAAGAGTTTGATAATGCAGAAAAAGAAGAGTTAGAAATGGGTAATCTTTCAGATTATGAAAAGATAAATCCTCCTCACTTAAAATATCAAATCGGTGTGATTGGACTTATTTTAGGCATTCTTTTATCTGTATTTCTATTCTTTATAGATGTTCAGAAGGAGGTTTATGTCGGTTCAATAGGTTTAATTGCTTTCGGTATTCTCGAAATTATTGCAGGTTATTTTCAGGGTTACACTAATAAAGCGAAAGGGTTGGTTGAGGTAATTTCAGACCTGAATACAATGCCTTCAACAATGAAACAGTTGTCATTTGTTCAATTTTTTTCATGGTTTGCACTATTCTCAATGTGGATTTATACAAACAGAGCAGTTACAAGCCATATATATGGAACAACAGATCCAACATCTGCCTTATATAATGAGGGAGCAAATTGGGTGGGTTTCTGTTTTGGAATTTATAATCTTTTTGCAGCGTTATTTGCTTTTTTATTAATAATCTTTGCTCGTTTAACGAGCCGAAAAATAACACACATGATTGCTTTAATTGTTGGTGGTGTTAGTTTTATTTCAATTTATTTTATATCAAATCCCAACTTTTTACTAATATCATTTTTAGGAATTGGGTTAACCTGGGCAAGTATCCTTGCAATGCCATATGCTATACTTACTGGTTCGCTACCATCTAAGAAAATGGGAGTATATATGGGTATTTTTAATTTCTTTATTGTAATTCCTCAGATTCTAGCGGGCAGTATTTTAGGATATTTGGTTGGCAAAGTATTTCACGATGAAGCTATCTATGCCCTAGTCCTAGGCGGGATATCACTATTCATAGCAGCTTTTTTAGTTCTATTTGTAAAAGATAAGAGGTAAATAGTAATGTTTTCATTTAAGTTTTGTTTTAGGTGTAGTTGGGGGTAGGGGAAGGTTGGAACGACAAATTTGTTGTTCCAACCATCCTATTTCTTAAGGATTAATTTTGAATTATAAAAGATGTTTGACATAAAAGCTTGCATATTCGATCTTGATGGAGTTGTTGTTGATACTGCAAAGTACCATTATTTAGCGTGGAGAAGATTGGCTAGTGAACTTGGATTTGAGTTTCATATAGAGGATAATGAGCGGTTAAAAGGCATTAGCCGTATAGAGTCGTTAAACATTCTTTTAGAGATTGGTAAATTATCTCTAAATACACAGGAGAAAGAGAAATTAGCCAAACAGAAGAATGATTGGTATCTCGATTACATTAATAAAATGAAATCCGATGAAATTCTTCCAGGGGTTAGGGCGTTTATTGAGGAGCTAAAGGGTAATGGGATTAAAATAGGCTTGGGCTCTGCAAGTAAGAATGCTACCTTGATTCTTAATCAACTCGGAATTATTCATCTATTCGAAACCATTGCTGATGGCAATAGAGTTTCTAAGGCAAAACCCGATCCTGAAATTTTTTTGCTTGCAGCAAAGGATTTAAAGGTTGAACCAAACCAAAGTATTGTTTTTGAGGATGCAGAAGCAGGAGTTGAAGCAGCAATCCGAGGAGGATTTAGGTGTGTTGGTATTGGTGAGCAATCAATTCTTTACAAAGCAAATATCGTTTTACCAAATTTTAAAGGGATGACGATGAGTAAGTTTATGAGTTTGATAAACTAATCATAAAATTTTTTCTGCTATGAATCACCCACATTAATTTGTGCAATTATGAAAAAAGTATGGGTTTTTCGTTCACTTGGTAGAAAATGCTATAATTATAATTGTAACGTATTAATAACTAAATATTTTTACGGATGAATCAATACTTAAAGCACGACGAGTGGTCAATTATTGAGGAGGGTTTTAACCCAATGAATGCACGTGCTTCAGAAAGTATTTTTAGCCTCGGCAATGGTGCAATGGGTCAGAGGGCGAATTTTGAAGAACGTTATAGCGGCAAATCCTTGCAAGGAAGCTACGTTGCAGGAGTATACTACCCTGATAAAACTCGCGTTGGCTGGTGGAAGAATGGCTACCCTGAATATTTTGCAAAGGTTATTAATTCTACAAACTGGATAGGCATTAATGTTCTTGTTAATGGTGAGCATATTGATTTGGCGGTATGTAAAATTGACTCATTCACTAGAACCCTTAATATGAAGGAGGGATTTCTCGAACGCAAGTTTGTTGTAGAGATGCCTTCGGGGATAAAGGTTAAAGTGAACGCCAAGCGATTTCTTAGCATGAGTACTCCAGAATTGAGTGTAATAAGATATTCAGTTACACCTTTAAATGCTAAGGCTGAGATATCGTTACAACCATATCTTGATGGGAATGTTATAAATGAAGATTCCAATTATGACGAAAAATTTTGGAATGAAGTTGAAAAGGTTTTTCTGAATGATGGTGGGTATCTAATTACTCAAACCAAAAAACTCGACTATATCGTTGGTCATGGGATGATGTGTAATGTTACCTTAGATGAACAGACGACAATTGATATAACCGATAAGAATCAATACGAAAAATATATTGGTTGTTCTTATAATCAGACTGTTGAAATAGGACAAACATTAACTGTTATTAAGTATGTAGCGGTTATTTCATCATTAAACTGCGAAAAGAATAATATTGGAAAATCAATAAAAGATTTCTTAAACACTGCTGTTTTGAAGGGTTACAATTCCCTGATTAAAGATCACATTGAGGCATGGGCTGATATTTGGGTGCATAGCGATATTACTGTTGAAGGTGATATTGCTGCTCAACAAGGCATAAGATTTAACATATTTCAGCTTAGTCAAACCTATACAGGTAAAGATGAACGTTTAAATATTGGCCCAAAAGGATTTACTGGAGAGAAGTATGGTGGATCAACGTATTGGGATACAGAGGCATATTGTTTACCATTTTATTTAGGCACACACGGACAAAAAGTTGCTCGTCAGCTGCTTCTTTATAGGTATAAACATTTAGAAAAAGCAATTCTTAATGCTAGTAAATTAGGTTTTAAAGATGGTGCTGCGCTTTATCCGATGGTTACCATGAATGGGGAGGAATGTCACAATGAATGGGAAATAACCTTTGAGGAGATACATCGTAATGGTGCAATCGCTTTTGCAATATTTAACTATGTAAGATACACGGGTGATTCGACATATCTTGCAAATTTTGGACTAGAGGTGCTGATTGCTATATCAAGATTTTGGGTTCAACGTTTTACCTATTCTGAATCAAAGAGTAAATATGTAATGCTTGGTGTTACTGGGCCAAATGAGTACGAGAATAATGTAAATAACAATTGGTATACAAGCACAATTGCAAGTTGGTGTCTTGAGTATACTGAACAGGCCGTTAGGCAAGTTAAACAGATTGAATCAGGGAAATATAAAAATATTATCGAATTGGTTAAGTTCGATGAAATAGATGAGATAGCCAAATGGCAAGAAGTTAGAGCAAATGTTTATCTCCCGTATGATGAAAAGCATCAAGTTTTTCTACAACAAGAGGGATACATGGATAAGGAGCAGATTTTGGTAAAGGATCTCGAACCTTCTCAACGACCCATAAACCAAAAATGGAGTTGGGATCGAATTCTTCGCTCATGCTTCATCAAACAGGCAGATGTGCTTCAGGGAATATATCTTTTTGAAGATCAATTCGATATTGAGACTATCAAAAGGAATTTTGAATTCTATGAAAACCGTACTGTTCACGAATCATCTCTGTCGCCCTGTGTTCACTCAATTCTGGCTTCAAAGATTGGGAAAATCGAACAAGCTTACAACTTATACCTTAGAACTGCCCGTCTTGATTTAGATGATTATAATAAGGAAGTCCATGAAGGACTTCATATTACAAGTATGGCAGGTACTTGGATGTCTATTGTTGAGGGTTTTGGTGGTATGAGAATTCAAAATGATATACTTATCTTTAACCCCTGTATTCCCAAAGGATGGAAATCCTTTAGTTTTAAGATTTGGTTTCGCGACAATCTAATAAAAGTTAAAGTTGCTCATGATGAAATCATAATAATCAATGAGCAGGGACCCTCCTTAACCGTGAAGGTCTGGGATAAGTCATTAATAGTAAATGGTGGTAGCATGGTAAAAATATGATACTTATTAATTGTATTATTATCGGCTAATTGTTAAGTATTTAAATTATTCGTCTAAATCATGAAAAAAATCTCTTCTGGGGTTCTAACCGGAAAGCAACTTTCGGAGTTGTTCTCTTATGCAAAGGCCGAAGGCTTTGCTATTCCTGCTGTTAACGTAACAGGGACAAACACCATGAACGCTGTACTTGAAACTGCTAAAGCAGTTAATTCACCAGTAATCATTCAGTTTTCGAATAGTGGGGCTTCGTTTTTAGCTGGTAAAACATTAAGCAATGATGGGCAAAAGGCTAGCATTCTAGGAGCTATAAGCGGTGCGAAGCATGTTCATCTTCTGGCTGAAGCGTATGATGTTCCCGTAGTTCTGCATACTGATCATGCTGCAAAGAAATTACTTCCTTGGATTGATGGTTTACTCGATGCTGGAGAGAAATACTATAAGGAAACAGGGAAACCCCTATTTAGCTCTCATATGTTGGATTTATCCGAGGAAAGTTTAAAGGAGAATATAGAGATATGTAAACGCTACCTTGAGCGTATGAGCAAAATGGGAATGACCCTTGAAATAGAATTGGGTGTTACGGGTGGTGAAGAGGATGGTGTAGATAATACTGGTGTTGATAGTTCAAAGTTATATACCCAACCCGAAGAAGTTGCCTATGCGTATGAGGAATTATTGAAGATCAGCCCCAATTTTACCATTGCTGCGTCATTTGGTAATGTTCATGGTGTATATAAACCAGGAAATGTTGTTTTGAATCCGGTAATTCTCATGAATTCTCAGAAATTAATAGAGCAGAAGTTTAGTACAAAACATAACCCCGTAAACTTTGTTTTCCATGGAGGTAGTGGCTCTGAGAAGGAAAAGATAGCTGAAGCGATTAGCTATGGTGTTATTAAAATGAATATCGATACTGACCTTCAGTGGGCTTACTGGGATGGTATTAGAAAATTTTATATTGCTAAACAGGGATATCTTCAAGGACAAATTGGAAACCCTGAGGGAGAAGATGCTCCTAATAAAAAGTATTACGATCCTCGTGTTTGGCTTCGAAAAGGGGAGGAGTCTATTGTTGAACGATTAAAAGAAGCTTTTGCTGATTTAAATGCATTAAATAGGTGGATTTAAACTTTTTAGAATTTTAACATATGCAAAGATATCTAGTTTTAATGTCATTAGCATTTATTCTTTCTTTTCAGATGAGTAAGTCACAATCGATAAATCGGGTTGAACCGCTTAACTGGTGGGTTGGTATGAAAAATCAAAACCTTCAACTTATGATTTATGGAAAAAATATTGGTGGCGCTGATGTAAAAGTAAATTATGCTGGTGTTAAACTTGTTAAGGTTAATCGTGTTTCCAATCAAAACTATCTGTTTTTAGACTTGTTTATCGATAAAACTACCCAAGCAGGTAATTTTGATATTAATTTTACTTTTCAGAATAGGAGCACATTAAAGCATTCATATTCACTTTTTCAACGCAAGGAGAACTCTTCATTACGTAATGGGTTTAGTTCCAAGGATGTTGTTTACCTGATTATGCCTGATAGGTTTGCAGATGGCGATACTTCGAATGATAATGTTGCTGGTTATGCAGATGTTATAGACCGAAAAAACCAGTACGGTCGACATGGAGGTGATATACGGGGAATTATAAATCATCTTGATTATTTTAATGATTTGGGAGTTACAACCCTATGGTTAACCCCAGTGCTTGAGAATAATCAAACCAAGGGATCTTATCATGGGTATTCTATTACCGATTATTATAAGATTGATCCACGCCACGGCTCAAATGAACTTTATAGTTCAATGGTTGAACAGGCTCATCAGAAAGGGCTAAAAATTATTATGGATATGGTTTTTAATCATTGTGGAAGTGAGCATTGGTGGATGAATGACCTACCATCGGAGGATTGGATTAACGTTTGGCCTGAATACACTACCTCAAACTTCAGATCGAGTGTATTATCCGATCCTTATGCATCAGATTACGACACTAAAATGATGTCAAGGGGTTGGTTCTCAGGTACTATGCCTGATTTAAATCAGGATAATCCATTTTTGGCAAACTATCTTACACAGAATAGCATTTGGTGGGTTGAGTTTGCCGATTTGGATGGTATAAGGATGGATACATACCCATTTTCACAGAAAAATTTCATGGCACATTGGGCAAAAGTTGTAATGACTGAGTATCCTAATTTTAATATTGTGGCAGAGGCTTGGTTTAAAGAATCACCTTGGTGTGCTTATTGGCAAAAAGATGCTAATAATAGAGATGGATATAATTCGAATGTGCCTTCTGTAATGGATTTTCCCTTAATGTTTACAATGCAAGTTGCGTTCGATGATACAATGGGTTGGGATATGGGTCTTACACGCCTCTATAATCATCTGTCCAAGGACTTTTTATATGCAAATCCTAGTAATATCTTAATATTTGCTGACAATCACGATGAGTCAAGGTTTTTTATGGCAAAAGATAGTATTAGCCGGTATAAATTAGTAATGACTTTTTTATTGACCACTCGTGGTATACCCCAAATTTATTATGGAACTGAGTTGTTAATGAAAGGACTGAAATCAGAAGGAGATGGTAATCTTAGGCTTGATTTTCCTGGAGGTTGGTATGGAGATACGAGGAGTGCTTTTATATCTGAGGGTAGAACTAAAAAAGAGAATGAGGCGTGGAATTTCCTTCAAATCTTACTCAAATGGCGTAAAGGATCAGAAGTAATTCAAAGCGGAAAATTAAAACAGTTTGTACCCGAAGATAATATCTATGTTTATTTTAGATATAGCAACCACAAGGCTGTTATGGTTATCCTCAACTCTAATAAAACAGAAAAGGTTTTGAATACCGACCGTTTCAAAGAGGTTTTAGGTGGATATTCCAAAGGACTTGAAGTTATTTCTAATAAGCATTTTGATAGTTTAAAGGAAATAAAACTTGCACCATTTTCATCGGCTGTTATTGAATTAATACCCTAAAATATAACTTAAACTTTATGCTATGATTAAGAAGTTGCTAATTGTTGCTTCTGTGTGTGGACTTTTGTCATGTTCTAATGTTGAGTCAATTCAAAATCTACCCCAGAATTCTGATATACGAGGATTTGCAACACCTATTCAGTTAACCAGTGAAAAGACAGAAATCAATCTAGAAGATTATTTTCTGGATGTTAACCGAATCGACTCTCTTAAAGCCCTTCCTGTATTTCAGATTGTACTTTTTCAGGATAAGAAATTGGCTAAAATCCAGTACGAAACGGATAAGACTCCTTTACTCTCGGAGATGAAAGTATGGGTTAAAGGTACTTCATACTCATTACTGCTAAAGAAGAGCAAGAAATTGAAAGCCGATTTCTCCTTTAATCCTAAATTGAAAAAATATAAATCGGTACAAATTAAAGGACAGATGAACGATTGGAATCCTTCTCGATCTCCACTTGAGTTACGGGATGGGAGATATCAAACCTCAATGTGGTTAAATCCTGGTAAGTATCAATACCTTTTTGTTGTTGACGGCAAAGAAATGCTTGATCCTGAAAATCCAATGGCTGAAGATAATAATATTGGAGGACGAAACTCTATTGCGTTTGTTGGGCAAAATGTAGATAGCCTGAAACCTTCTTTAGTTACAAAAGAAATTGGTGAAGAGTTTACCATAGGTGTTGCAAATAAGGTTGATGAGATATTTGTTTTCTGGGAAAACTTCAGACTGGGAAATACCTTTGTATCGAATGACGGGAGCAAAGTACATATAAAAATACCTACAAATGCCAAATTGATGAAAAGATCAAATATTAGAATTTGGGCGTTTAACAAGTATGGTTGTTCCAATGATGTTCTAGTTCCTTTAGATTATGGTGTAGTTCTTACACAAGCAACTCAATTGGATAGAAGCGATAAGCAAGCACAGATTCTCTACTTTTTAATGGTTGATCGATTTTTTGATGGAAGCACATCCAATAATAAACCTGTTAATGATCCTGAAATACTTCCCAAAGCCAATTATTTTGGAGGGGATATTGCTGGAGTTACCCAAAAATTAAAAGAGGGGTATTTCGATTCGTTAGGAATTAATACGATTTGGCTTTCGCCTATAACCCAAAATCCATTGGGTGCGTGGGGATTGTATAATGATCCTAAAACGAAATTTTCAGGATATCATGGATACTGGCCAACATCATTGTCTAAAGTCGATTTTCGATTCGGCACATCTGACGAACTTCATAATTTGATCAACCTTGCACACAATAAGGGGATGAATATTATTCTAGATTATGTTGCTCATCATATCCATATAGAGCATCCAGCATGGAAGGAGCACCCTGATTGGTTTACGTCACTATACCTTCCAGATGGTACTTTGAATACTGAGAAATGGGACGAATACAGACTTACAACATGGTTTGATTCATTCCTTCCAACCCTCGCACTCGATAAACCAGAGGTTTACGAACCGATGTCTGATTCAGCATTATACTGGATTAAAAACTACGATATTGATGGTTTTCGGCACGATGCAACTAAACATATTCCTGAACCATTCTGGCGAAGGTTAACCCAGAAAATTAAGCAACAGCTACCCGCAAATAAATCCGTATTCCAAATAGGTGAAACTTATGGAAGTCGAGAGTTAATAAACAGTTACATTGGGAGTGGAATGATGGATTCTCAATTCGATTTCAACGTTTATGATGATGCTATTGCCGTATTTGCCAAACCCAACGTATCCTTTTCAAAATTGGATTCTTCATTACTTGAAAGTCTCGATTATTATGGATATCATAACCTAATGGGTAACATATCAGGCAATCAGGATAGGGCTAGGTTTGTATCATACGCTGGAGGTTCGTTGAAATTTGATGAGAACGCCAAAAAAGCAGGATGGAAAAGGGATATAGAGGTCGGAGATGCTGTTGGGTATAAAAGACTTTCCATGCTTAACGTATTTAACATGACAATCCCGGGAGTTCCTACAATTTACTATGGTGATGAGTTTGGCTCACCAGGAGGGAACGATCCTGATAATAGACGTTTAATGAAGTTTGCAGGTCTTAATGTTGATGAGAAGAATACTATAAACATTACTAAGAAAATTGTTAATATTCGAAAGAATAACCTTGCCCTGATCTTCGGTGATTTTAAAACTCTCTTTGCCGAACAAGATATCTTTGCTTTTGCCAGAGGGTATTTTAGCAATAGGGTAATTGTTGTATTTAATAAAAGTAAACAAACCAAAGAGGTGGAGTTGATTCTGCCTAAAGAGTATCAAGGTAAGGAGTTTACCGCTTCATTCAGTTCTAACTTTACAATTAATGGAAATAGACTAACTCTTACCTTAGCTGATAACTCATTTGATATTCTAATTGCGAAGAATTAAGTAATTGATATATTTGAACAATAAAGGCTAACTCATCGGTTAGCCTTTATTTATATGATCTATTTGTTAGCATTTGATCTAGGCCCCAAAGCTAATACCAATCCCTTTGGCAGTCTTTAATAAATCACTGGTTGGATCAACAAAATTAGGTTTGTTGATTGCATCAATCAATGGAACAGAGATAATATCGGGGTGGCGGTATGCTACCATCTCGCCGAACTTCCCTTCTAATACCATTTCGAAAGCTTTAACTCCAAATTGGGTAGCAAGTATTCTATCATACGCAATAGGGCTACCTCCACGCTGCAAGTGTCCAAGTACTGTTTCGCGCATGTCTGCTTCGAATCCTGCAACCTTAAGATCGTGAACTAATTTGTGAGCAACACCACCCAGACGGAGATTGTTATAGCCAACCTCATCGCTATGTTCAGAAGTAAGGGCGCCTCCTAGTTCTGTTGCACCTTCGGCAATAACAATAATTGCATTTCCTTTCCCTTTACTATATCTGCTGTTTAGTTTATCTAATACTTTTTGAGTATTGTATGGTATTTCGGGAATAAGGCATACCTCAGCACCACCTGCAATAGCAGCATGTAAGGCAATCCAACCAGCAAATCGACCCATAACTTCAAGAACCAGAACACGATTGTGACTAGCTGCTGTGGTAACTAATTTATCAACTGCTTCGGTAGCAATTTGAACTGCAGTTTGAAAACCGAAAGTAAAATCGGTTGCAGAAAGGTCGTTATCAATTGTTTTTGGGACTCCAATAATATTTAATCCCTTTTCATACAAATCTTGAGAAATTTTTTGAGATCCATCACCACCAATGCTAATTACAGCATCTATCCCAAGATACTGAAGTTTCCTAATCATTTCATCAGATCGATCGACTGACGTCCAAATTCCATCTTTGGATTTTACTGGCCAAGCGAAGGGACCACCCTTGTTTGTTGTTCCTATAATTGTTCCACCTTGTACGTGGATTCCAGCTACAGCCCTCTCATCCAAAACCCTAATCTCTGTTGGTTCACGCAGAATTCCATCAAAAGATTGAATGCTACCAATTACTTCCCAGTCTCGTTCATGAGCAGCACGTTTCACGATTGCCCTAATTACTGCATTTAAACCCGGACAATCACCACCACCAGTTGCCACTAAAACTCTATTCATAAAAACAATTAATTAATTAAAAAAACATTTTATTAAGTTGAAAAAAATATTCCATGCATGTCAATTTTTATCCAACATTGCAAAAATATAAAAAAAAGCAATGCTATATTAGCGGAAATTATTCAATTTCAATACTTTTTTATGTTGAGATTAGTGCAATCGTGTGAAATATATGCTTTATATTTTAACCAAAATTTAATTAATATGAAAAATAGATTTTTTTCAATCATGATTCAACTTTTTTTTGTTGTGATAACACTTGTAGTGTTAACCTCTCTAGTATTATGTAAGCAACCTTCAAGCGATGAATTTAAAGTAATTCATCCTGAATGGGTTAATAATGCAACACTTTATGAGGTAAATATTAGACAATTCACGCACGAAGGAACATTTAAGGCTTTTGAACCTCATTTGTCGAGATTAAATGAATTAGGTGTTGAAATTATTTGGTTTATGCCAATTCATCCAATTGGGAAGTTAAATCGTAAAGGTCCACTTGGGAGTTACTATTCCGTTAGAGATTATTTAGCTGTTAACCCTGAATTTGGTACTCTAGAAGATTTTAAGCAGGTAGTTACCAAGGCTCATGAATTTGGCATGAAAGTTATTATTGATTGGGTTGCGAATCATACTTCACATGATGCAGTTCTTATAAAAGAACACCCCGATTGGTATGTTTACGATTCAATAGGAAGTGTTATATCTCCGTTTGATTGGAGTGATGTTGCCAAACTCGATTATAATAAAAAGGAGCTCAGAGAATATATTATTAATGCTATGAAATTTTGGGTTAAGGAAACTGGAATTGATGGTTTTCGGTGTGATGTAGCAGCCGAAGTTCCAGTTAGTTTTTGGAATGAGGCAAAAAAAGAACTTGATGTAATAAAACCATTATTTATGCTCGCCGAAGCAGAGGAACCTGAGATGCAGAAGTATGCTTTTGATGCCGATTATGCATCGAAGTTTCATAAAATTATGAATCAGATAGCTATAGGGAAAGAATCTGTAAATGGTATTGAAAAGTATTTACTTAATAATATTGCCACTTATCCAAAGAATACTATCAAACTAAATTTCATTACAAATCATGATGAAAACTCTTGGAATGGAACGGAATTCGAACGAATGGGCAAAAGTTTCAAAACCTTTGCTGCATTGTCTTTTGTTATTCCAGGCCTACCCTTAATTTATTCAGGTCAAGAGGTTGGATTAAATAGAAGACTCAAGTTTTTTGAAAAAGAGGAAATCAGTTGGAATGACTCTTTAGGTTTGACCCCATTCTATAAGAAATTGGTTGAATTAAAGAAGACTAGTTCAGTGCTAGCTGCTGGCGAGAAAGGAGCTGACATTTTCAGAATCAAATCATCAAACGATTCATGTGTTTTTTCCTTTTTAAGGAAGAATGAGACCGAAAAACTTTTCTCAATCTTTAATCTTTCTAATAAAAATATAAAGGTCACATTTGAAGGTGATGAGTACGCAGATTTATTTAAAGACTTTATGTCTGGCGAAACAAAAACATTTGTCAAAGGTGAAGAGGTAAATCTTAAACCATGGGAATTTCATATTTACCTAAAAAAATGATTCTATTTATTTGATTGATAATGCTTTTGTAAAAATTCTGGTTAAATAGTATTATTATAGTGAAACAAGTTCTAAATTTGGTACAATATTGTATTTATATATTAAAATAACTGTAGCTAATATTTATGTAAAATGAAAAAAATACTCTTAACAATGATACTGTTTTCATTGGTAGCTTACGTTTATTCGCAAAATAAAGTGATACCAAATCCTGCATCTTTGTACACCAAATTTTTAGGGTATAAAACAGAGATGAAAACCGATAGTAATGGTAATCAGATAAAAGTATGTATTTTCCCTAATAATACTGAATGCGATGAGTGGGCGTTTTTTCGAGGTAAGTGTGGATCTGAATTCTCCTACTGTGCGCTAAAAGGATGTGATGCAGAAACCGACTCAACTGATACTGCACAGTTTGGCGTTTGTGTATGTACTGATTCTCTAGGGAAAAAGATGAAAATTTCTTTGCTTGATTTTATGATGCAGCATGGTGATACATTATATAAGGAGTCGAGGATAGATAGAATGAAATAGTTTAATAGACAAAATTTAAAAAATAGAGGGTGTCCAAATAATGGACACCCTCCTTCTTTTTATGCTATTTTGAATCTAATGTAAAGAATCCTTTTGAAGCATATTTTATATTGATAGTTATATAATAGAATTTACTGTTTTGTTACTTTCAATGAGTGATTCTTAACGCCATCGTTAACAATTATTATATATACACCATTGCTGAAATTAGAAAGATCAATTTCCTTTGATGTCTCATCTGTAACATTTGGTCTTGAGTAAATCTTAGCTCCAGTTATTGAGTAAACATCAATTGATCTAATGCTTCCTTCGCTTCTTACAGTAATAATACCAGTTGTAGGATTTGGGTAAGCGCTAATCATTTCGTTATTCTCAATATTTTGGTCAAGATCTTCAGTTCTTGGTGAAGCTACTCCTGAGAATGTTAACCTGATGTTGGGGCGGTAACTTGAAACAGTTGCAGTACCTGTTGGGGCTGAATTATCAGCTCTGATGTACATGTGTTTGCTTGTTGCAGAAGTGTAACGACAAGCTGGACCTGTACTTGTACCTGCACCAGTTCCTGTGTAGTTCGTCTCAACAAGAACCAATACATTGTTTGCGGTATAGTTAAATGTTGTAGATAGGCTGAATGCCTTCCATGCATTAGCTGTTGTTCCAGCCATAGTACCGTTATAAACTAATGTAGCACCTGAAATTGCTGTTGCCCATGTTGAAGCGGTAATGGTAGTAGCGGTTGTGGTCTTAATGTAAATCTTTACAGGAACGTTGTATGATAAGGTTATTGTGGGATACCACTCAACCTTATTGATTGTTCCTGTTCTACCAATTTCAGCAGATGTGTAAAGTGATGCGCTTCTCTCGTAACCGTAGTAGCAGCTTAGTGGATATCCCTGTGTTGCAGTTCCAGTACCAATTATTACAGTTGTTCCTGTACCTAATGTTGTGAAAGAAACCTGTGAGCCGTAAGCTGTTCCGTTGGCATTAATTGCATAAGCTCTTACATAGTAAAGAGTACTTGCAGCAAGTCCTGTCATGGTTGAAGTGTATGTTCCTGTTCCTGATCCTGTTACCACCTTGCTGTTTGCAGTTGTTGGATTTGCAGTTGTTGCATAGCAAATGCCTCTTTCAGTAACGGTTGCACCACCATCGGCAGTTACATTACCACCACTTACCGCAGAACTTGAAGTAATGCTTGTTGCGGCGGTTGTAGTAACAGTCGGGATTGTTGAGCCACCGCTTGTTATTGAAATATTATCGATATACCAGTAGTCAATCTGGTATAGGTCACCATCAGCAACAAGGGCAAAATAGGTATTGTTTGAGTTTAGATTGGTTGTAACAGGAACGCTAACGGTAGTAGCTGCAATATCGGTAGCTGTAGTTGCAACAGACCAGCTGGTATTTGTCCAAGTTGATTTGTCATTCGATGTTTGTAGGCGTAAAGTAACACCAGTAGCATAAGCATTTAGCATGTGTTTGAATGAGAATGTTACTTGGCTAACCCCAACGGTATTAACAGGAGCAGTAATAATTCTTGTTGTTCCTGGGTTAATTTGTTGGTATGTACACATTAATTCGTAAGCAGCACCACCTGCGGTTGCAGTATTCGACATGCTCCAACGCTCGGTAATACCTGTTCCAACATTTTGAGTTGTCCATTGGCTTGGTAGTGTTGATGCAGCAAAATTCTCGGTTACTGGGAGAGTCAATGATATTGGATTTGCTGAGGTCGTAAAAGTCATATTGAGACCATAGGTAGTACCATAGGCGTTAACAGCTTTTACCCTATAATTATAAGTGGTGCTGGCGGTCAGTCCTGTTAAAGATGCAGTAACACTGGTTGCAGATGCACCAGTTAATGTATTAGGTGTACCGTTTATAGTACTTCCGTAGCTGGTTGTTAAACCATACTCAAAAGTAACTGTGGTTGAAGCATTATTTGCATTAACTGTACCATTTAAAGTAGCAACATTATTAGTAACTCCAGATGCAGCAACTGTAGTTGCAGTTGGAGCTGCAGGAGGTGTGTTTTGATAAACCATATAGCAAACGGAGCAAGCTACACGTGCTGCTGTTACAGCAGTTCTCATATATCCACTTTCTCCCCATGTTGGACCCCATGAATTTCTCAAAATCCAGTAGTCACCAGCAGTTGCATCGTGTCCCCAACCTACTAATGCAACAGCATGGTTAGTTGTTGTGTAATCGCAAGGACTACCAGGGCAAGATGTTGAAGCATCTGTATATATACCCCCACTGTAGTTTTGCCATGCAGTTGAAACATAAACAGCAACATCAACAACGCCGTAGGTCATAATGGCTGTTTTGATTGCCTCAATATCTGAACAAGGAACTCTATACCAAGCATTGAATTTAGTCTTAGGAGCATTAGTAGCTGCTGCTGGACATGTTTGAGGATCGGTAGCTGAGTATGGGAAGTATGATTCAGCTACTGTTCCAATGTCAACTAATGCTTGAAGTTCAGAATAGGTATAGTCTGCTCCGCCACATCCACCAAAATGGCTACTATATGCTGACATGGTACCTAAACACCAAACTATGTAAGATTCAGCAAAATCAGATGTGTTTGAATCATATAGACCTGTTGCAAAATTGTAAGTACCCTCAGCGCAGGCAGATGCTCCAAATGCATAGCATGATCCGCAGCTACCTTGATCGCGAACTGCTCCTATATATGAATGTCCGTTGTAGCTTCTCCAGTCGAAAGAGGTTGGATTGACTTTAGACGCAACGAAGCTAGGATTATCCTTAGCTATTTCATAAATATCCTTTCCAGGACCTCTTGTTTCCAGTTGCATTCTATCACCATTTTTTTCCATTAGATCTTGTAAGGACATTCTTTCTTTAACACCCTTAACTTCGCGAGTACAAACTGCATACTCAGTTACAAATCCGTTGATTTTTTCTGTAACTGTTTCAATTTTGTACCCTTTTTTTGCTGCATAAGAATACTCTTGTGCAACTTTACCTTTATAAAAATCCCATGCATTTACCGTTTGGCCTGATGGGAGGGTGCACATACCAACTTCATTACCTTGTTTGTCGGTTTGAATTGAGTACTTGTATCCCAAGGTTTCACAATAGGTCGCAGCCGGGCTTTTAAACCCTTTTTGTGCGAAAGTGGTCATACAAATCACTATGAATAGTACAACCAATTTAATTTTTTTCGTCATAAAATATTTAGATTAAATTAAAAAATAGTGCATACAAGTTAAAATATTTATATAGCATAGCAAAGTGTCATAAAAAAAGATATCGAAATATTCTATAATTATTTAGTAAAATTTATATTAAATGAAGCATTAATATATTCTATTATATGTTTTTATTCAAACTTAAAAATCAATTTCAAAGAACGATATCTTTTAAATATTAGTTTGCTCAAGAATCCTTATGAAGTATTTGCTTAGGTTTAAAGAAAAACTTGTAGAGGAAATCATTTTTTGTCAAAAGGATATTGTCCAAATCCAGATAGCAAAATTGTACTATATGTCAAATACCAAGGGGGATGCGAGAAAATCTTATAAGAATAGTAAGGAGCATTCGACTTTTAAACCCTGTGCATTCTTTATCTTAAATTCTACATCTTTAGAAGGATGATTTTTTAACAGAAATTCTATTTTTTGATCCTCTATTAATTCTGAATTTTTATTATAAAGCGATAAAAAAAGAGGCTATTATTAGCCTCTTTTTTTATTTAAGATGATATCAGATTGCTATTTTTTAACAAATCTGGTTGTAAGAGGTCCTTTTGAATCATCAACAGAAAGGATGTAAACACCAGAAGGTAATTCTGAAACATTAATTGATTTTTCAGTTTTATCAATGTTTTCAGTTTTTACAAGTGAACCATTTGTATTGTAGATTTTAACCACACCAATCATAGCACCATTGCTGAGTTTAACATTGATAGTGTTATTGCTTGGATTGGGATAAACAGATATACTTGTAGGTAGCTCTTCAGCATCAATGTTGTCACTTTTAGGCGTTGCAGTGCCTAGTATATTTACAGTGTAATCCTCAACTTCGCCATAGCTGAAAGTTTCACATGCGGTTGGAGCTGAATTATATTTCATCGTCACGCGCATTCTAGTTGAACCTAATGTTGCAGTTGTTGGAACTGTGAAGGCTTTGCTAAGAGTTGCGCTACTTTTCGATGAACCAGAACTGATTAGTTCATTACTTTCAAATGTTCCATCCTGATCGTAGTCAATCCAGATATACCAGTATTCAGTGCGTTTAGTGCTTTTATAACCTGCACTGTAGTAAATAGTATAACTTGTTCCTCTGCCTAAATTTGTACTTAAGTTTGTAAAGTTACCGTAACCTGCATTAGCAGCAGTAACATTGTTGATTGTATTCAGCCTTACTAAATCAATCCATTCATTAGTAACATTATTACCCTTTGATGCACAATAAGTGATAGATGTTAAGGTTGTTACGTTAATGATATTACTAGCAGCAGAAACATTACCAGCTGCATCTTTAGCTTGAACATAGAATGAATAGGCTGTTGCAGCTGTTAAACCAGTTACGATATATGATGTAGTGGCTGATGTTGCAAGATAAGTACCATTCTCATACACATCGTATCCAGTAACACCAAAATTATCTGTAGAAGCAGTCCAACCTAATGTAACAGAATTGGTGGTTATATTTGAAGAGGTAAGATTACTTGGAGCAGTTGGTGCTTGAGTATCTGGTCCACCTTCGGCAATTACTACCGTATAATCTTCAACCTCACCATATGAAAATGTTTCACATTCAGTTTGTGCAGAATTATACTTCATAGATACGCGCATTGTTGTTGTTTTAGGCGTTGTGCCAGAAGGAACTGTTAATGTGCCGGTAACAGTAGTGCTACTAAGAGCACCGGCATCAAAAACTAGCTCACCAGTATCTGCGAAATCGCCATCATAGTTGAGGTCAATCCATATTTTCCAGTATTCATTATATGTTGTACTTGCAAATGCGGGGGTTAGTGATACGCTATAACTACTACCAGCGATTACATTTAAAGTTTTGTTAGTAAAGTCGGTATAACCAGCTGCTCCAGATGAGTTTGATAACGACCCAACTATAACGTTCGATATCCATTCGTATGAGAAATTACTACCCATTGATGTACAATAAACAATTGGAGCTATCCCTGTTGTTGTGAAAGTATCCTGACTTCCATAGCTTGTTCCTTTAGCATTTGTAGCGTAAGCACGTACATAATAGGTTGTACCTGAAGCTAGACCATCCATTGTTAATGTATATGATCCCGTAAGAACAGTTGGAGAAGTAGCCACTACTGTACCTGATACAACTGTTGGATTGGCTGTTTTTGAGTATACAAGCCCACTATTTATAATGGTTGCACCTCCATTTGAAGTGATATTTCCACCACAAATGGCAGAATTATCAGCTATTGATGATACGCTATTAGTTGTTACTGTAGGAGCGGTTGTTCCATCATCTTGATAAACCATATAGCAAACTGAGCAAGCAACGCGAGCTGCTGTTACAGCAGTTCTCATATATCCGCCTTCACCCCATGTTGGACCCCATGAGTTTCTTAATATCCAGTAGTCACCAGCAGTTGCATCGTTTCCCCAACCTACTAATGCAACAGCATGGTTAGTTGTTGTGTAATCGCAAGGACTACCAGGGCAAGATGTTGAAGCATCTGTATATATACCCCCACTGTAGTTTTGCCATGCGGTTGAAACATAAACAGCAACATCAACAACGCCGTAGGTCATAATAGCCGTTTTTATTGCCTCAATATCTGAACAGGGAACCCTATACCAAGCATTAAATTGAGTTTTAGGTGCCGAAGCGGTGGATGATGGACATGGTTGACCAGCAGTTGGAGTATATGGAAAGTATGATTCAGGTATAGTTCCGACATCAACCAATGCTTGTAATTCAGAATAGGTATAATCGGCACCGTTACAACCACTAAAATGGCTAGAATATGCAGGTAAAGTACTCAAACAAAATGCGATGTAAGATTCTGAAAAATCTGATGTGTTTGAATCGTATAGACCTGTTGCAAAATTGTAAGTACCCTCAGCGCAAGCAGAGGCTCCAAATGCATAGCATGATCCGCAGCTACCTTGATCGCGAACTGCTCCTATATACGAATGTCCGTTGTAGCTTCTCCAGTCGAAAGAGGTTGGATTGGCTTTAGACGCAACGAAACTAGGATTATCCTTAGCTATTTCATAAATATCCTTTCCCGAGCCCCTAGTTTCTAGTTGCATTTTATCACCATTCTTTTCCATCAATTCCTGTAGAGATAGTTTTTCTACAACTCCTTTTACTTCGCGAGTACATACAGCTTTTTCGGTTACAAATCCATCGATTTTTTCTGTAACTGTTTCAATTTTGTATCCCTTTTTTGCAGCGTAAGAATATTCTTTTCCAACCTTGCCCTTATAGAAGTCCCAAGCATTTACTTGTTCCCCATTAGGTAGGGTACACAAACCAATTTCATTCCCTTTCTTATCGCTTTGAACGGAATAGCGATAACCCATGAATTCACAATAGGTTGCAGCTGGGTTTTTAAACCCTTTTTGTGCAAATGTGGTCATACAAATCACTGTGAAAAGTATAACCATTTTAACTTTTTTAGTCATAAAATATTTGTATTAAATTAAAAAATAGTGTATACAAGTTAAATCATTTGTACAATTCAACAAAGTGTCATAAAAAAAGATATCGAAATATTCTATAAGCATTTGGGAAAATAACAGATAAAACAAAGCGTTTTAGGGAATTATTTTTTTGTCAAAAAAAATCAAATATGAGTTTTAAATGAAATGATTTTGCATCTGATTTTTTTAATGTCTAATACCCTTTAATATTTTTTATGCGATTATTGTTTCATATTTTTGCTTCCATAAATAAAAAAATTATGCACTATACTGAACTGGTAAAAGGGAAAGTACATTGGATTGGGGTGAACGATCGAAGAAAAAGGTTGTTTGAGAATATATGGCCGCTCGAAAGGGGCGTTTCATATAATTCATATTTGATTCTTGACGAAAAAACGGCACTTATCGATACAATCGAGGATCGCGCAGCGGGAAATTATATTGAGCGAATTGAGAAACTTCTGAATGGTCGAAAACTCGATTATCTGATAATTAATCATATGGAACCAGATCATTCTGGTGAAATAAAAGAGATTTTCAACCACTTTAAGGGCGTTAAGCTTATTGGTAACCTCAAGACTTTTAAAATTGTTGAGGCATACTGGGGTATTAAAGATAATTTACATCAGGTTGATGATTGCGATATTATAGATTTAGGTTATCATAAACTTAAATTTTTTATGACACCATGGGTGCATTGGCCAGAAACAATGATGACTTATGATTCAACAGATCAAATACTATTTTCCGGTGATGCTTTTGGAAGTTTTGGTACGCTGGATGGCGGTATTTTCGATGATGAAATAAACGATACATTTTTTGAGGAAGAGATGCGTCGTTATTACTCTAATATTGTTGGTAAATATAGCAATATGGTGCAGAAGGCTCTTGTAAAACTTCAAGGAATTCCAGTTCAAGCAGTAGCCCCAACGCATGGACCAGTATGGCGTTCAAATCCTAGTAAAGTTATTGGTTTGTATGATAAATGGAGCAGATACGAAGCGGAGGAGGGTGTTGTTATCATTTTTGCATCAATGTACGGGAATACTGAGATGATGGCTGATTATATTGGCCGTAAACTTTCCGAAAATGGTGTTAAAAATATCCGAATTCATGATGTTTCAAGAACACATATTAGCCACCTTATCAATGAGATATGGAAATATAATGGATTGATACTTGGTTCTTGTGCATACAATTCACAGATGTTTCCATTGATGGAACAGCTTACCCGTGAATTGACTCATATGGGATTAAAAAATAAATATTTAGGATTATTTGGCAGCTATAGTTGGAATGGGGGCGGAGTGAAAAATCTTATGGCTTTTGCTCAGGAGATTGGACTTGAACTTGTTGCAGATCCTGCCGAAATTTTTGGAAAACCATCGGATGATAAATATCAACAGTGCGAGATATTGGCTCAAAAAATGGCCGAAAAAGTTAAAAGATAAAGCAAAAGCCCCGAAATTTGGGGCTTTTGCTTTTCCAATTGCTAATGAATTAGCTTAATATCCAGTAAAGACCCAAGAAAATACCACACGAAAGCACTACTGTTACAGGTATAGTCACGACCCATGCAATCAATATGTTTTTAACGGTTTTATACTGTAAGTTTTTTAGACCGCCCTGTGAAACCATGCTACCAGCAATGCCCGAAGATAATACGTGAGTTGTACTTACTGGTAAACCTAACATGGTTGAAACACCAATAGTACTTGCAGCCACCATCTCAGCACTTGCGCCTTGTGCGTAGGAAAGGTGCGATTTACCGATCTTTTCTCCAATTGTAACTACAATTCGTTTCCAACCAATCATTGTTCCAAGACCTAGCGAAGCAGAGACCATAAGAATAACCCACCATGGAGCAAATTCTGTAAAGGATTTTAACTCTTTAAGGTTGCTTTTAAGCTTAGAGTTCTCAATTTCAGTTAACCCAAGTTGCATGTAATTACTATGTTTACTTAAAAGTTTATCACAATTTTTAGAAATCATTATTATATCCTTACGTACCTCAAATCTTTTTTTAGGAGTAATTTCATCTTTAGTTTCCGATTCTTCAATAACTTGTCTAATATCTTTAACATCGGTTTTAATTTGCATTAACTTAACTTGTTCCTCAGCGTTTATGGTACTTGCATTAATCTTATTAAGATAAATATCAATGGCTTGCACATTTCCATACATATTACTTATATTCTTGGAACTATCTATAGCGAAAAATGTTGGGGCAAGGCTTATTAGAATAATCATAATCAATCCAACACCCTTTTGCCCATCATTTGAGCCATGTGAATAGCTAACACTTGTACAAGTAAGTACTAGAATACCTCTAATCCAGAATGGTGGCTTTTTATCCTTTTCAGGTTCGTCAAAGAATTTTTTACGTTTAACTACTCTTTTAAATATTGTCATGAGAAGCATAGTGAGACCAAAACCAAAAATTGGGGAGATAAGCAACGATAAACCAGCATCTATTACTTTTTTCCAATTTAGAGCAACGCTGCCATCAACATTAATAAACATAAAAGCAATACCTACTCCAAAAATTGACCCTAAAAGCGTATGCGAACTAGAACAAGGTATTCCAAAATACCAAGTTCCGAGATTCCAGAAAACAGCAGTTAGAATAAGCGCAAATATCATAGCCATTGTATGATAGGTATTCTGGTCAACTAAAATTTCAAGCGGAAGTAAGTTGATTATACCCATCGCAACTGCTAGGCCACCAAGGTAAACCCCTAAGAAGTTCCAGATACCAGACCAGATAACGGCTGTTCGAGGTTTTAGCGATTTAGTATAGATTACAGTTGCAACAGCATTCGCAGTGTCGTGAAAACCATTGATAAATTCGAATGTCAGTGCAGCAAGAATGCTGAATATTAATAAAATTGTTAATCCAGTGCCTAGTCCAAACATAATGTGAAGTTTTTAAAATGCAGCGCAAAGGTATAACACGGTATTAATTTAATGTTAATATAATATTTTATTAATGTTAAATTAATGTTAAGTGATGGAAAAAGTGCCTAAAATAGGTTGAATGTCTAAAATTTCAAGAGTGTTTTAAGTACTCCAAGTACTTTAGGCACTTAAGTGCACTCTAGGCACTTCTTATTTAAAATTGTAATATTTTCTGATAGGTTTTTTCACATTCCATACACACTTTAAACCTACTTTGAAAGTCACAAAATCGCCGGCTTTGATCGAGTAATTTCCGTCAGGAGTTTCAACTTCAACTTCACCATCAATTATCTGACATTCCTCCTCAGATTCGTAATACCAATCAAATTTCGAAATCTCTTTCGTCCAAATTGGCCATTTGTTGATTCCTCTATTAATAATCTCTTCTTTCGAGAGTTTATCGATGATTACCTTACTCATAATGATTAATTTAAAAGGATTAAAAACCTAAATTATATAGATAAATTTGAATAATTAAATGAAAATGGAAAAAATTTTGGTTCGCATAACATCTTGTTTATTAATATAATTACTGGTTATATTTTATGCAAAAATAGAAAGACTATACCAATTTGAAAAGAAAATATTAAAGAAAACCAATAGAGTGCCGATTTTTATACATTTGTGAAAACAAATTATATGGAGTTCAATCTTAGTATCGGATTATCTCATCTTGAGACGCAACGTGTTACTTCCAATACAACCGCGTTACATTATGGTTCAGGTTTGGTTGATATATTTGCAACACCCGCAATGATTGCTTTAATGGAAAAGGCTGCTCTAAATGCTGTTCGCACAAAATTACCCGAAGGATATAATACTGTAGGTACAGAAATCTCAGTAAAGCATATAAAAGCTACTCCAAAGGGAATGAAAGTAAAAAGCGAAGCTACATTAAAAGAGATTAATGGCAATAAACTTTTATTCGAAGTTCTGGCCTGGGACGAAGAGGGTGAAATTGGACGAGGAACACATTCTCGTAAGATTATAGAAACTGAAAAATTTATGAGTCGTTTTCGAAATAAGAAATAGTCATGGATTTGGGTATTTTTACATCTCCTTCGTATCATAGGCACGAAATTAAAGTGCATTCATTTGATATAGACTTTAATAGTAGGCTAAACGTTTTTTCGCTGTTTAACTACTTTCAGGAGATAGCTTGGGAACATGCTGCAATTTTACAATTTGGACTAGAAGATTTATCTAAGAAGAATCTTTTCTGGGTCTTATCCCGTGTAAGGGTTGAAATTGTAAGGCTGCCAAATTGGGCTGAGAAAATTACTTTAATTACATATCCAAGGGGTATCTATGGGTTATTTGCGTTAAGGGACTACGAGGTTTATGACTCAGGAGGGAATTGCATTATTTCTGGTTCAGGTGGTTGGCTTATTTTGGATGCGAAAAATCGACGACCTATTCGCTTGAATGATCTTGATTTAGATTTTTTTAATAATGATCGTAGAGCACTTTCGGTAAACGCATCAAAGGTTGTAGATGTAAAGCAAAATCCTTTAAGGGTAGATAATTTAGTCGTTAGAACGAGTGATATTGATCTTAACAATCATGTAAACAATACTCGATATATTGAATGGGCTTATAATATGTTTTCTTTAGATTATCATAAAGTGAATCTGCTTAAAGTTGTTGAAGTTAATTTTTTGGCAGAAGGGAAAGAGAATAATAACCTTAGTGTTGAATTGTATCAATTATCTGAGAAAGAGAATACTATTAGTATTAATCGGATTGATGATAAAAAAGAATTATGTAGAGTTTATTTTGAGTGGGTGTAAGAAGTAAGGTTGGTAATTAACTATAACGTAATAAAATGGAATGATGGAGGGTAGTACATGAAGTAACCCCATAATTTCGATACTAAACTTGAGAATTATTATTAATAGTAAATCATTAACATTGTATATTTTTAGCATCAAACAAGGATTTATTACGGATTTAGTATCAATTAATGCTTTTTTATCGATTACCAAAATCATACTAGATGTTTACCGAAATCGACTTAATTCAGCTAGCAGAACAAGGAGTGGAGCCATCAACCGCTACTCAGCAAATCGAAAACTTTAGAAAAGGTTTTCCTTTTTTGAAAATCACTGCTCCTGCAACCAGTAATAATGGTATCATAAAACTTGATTGCGATGAGGTTGATGATCTTGTTGATCTATATAAAGGTTTTGACGGTAGTCGATTAAAATTTGTACCTGCCTCTGGTGCTGCTACTCGAATGTTTAAGCACCTCTTTGAATTTATTCAGGATTTCCCTAGTAAAGGAGCGGAATGCCTTAATGATAAGAGTTTTGGTTCTGCAAGGAATTTTTTCAATTGTATAAATAAATTTTCATTTTATCCTAAACTGTTCGATGAACTTTGGAATACTGGCTATAAGATGGATGAACTCTTAGAGCGACAGTATTTTCTGCCTATTGCTGAAGCACTTCTTGCGAATGACGGGTTAAACTACGGGAATCTACCAAAAGGGTTAATACTTTTTCATCGATATAAAGATAGTTCACGTACAGCCATGGAAGAGCATTTAGTAGAAGGTGCTCAGTACTGTAGGGATACTCATGGAAATCTCAATCTACATCTTACAGTTTCAACAGAACATCGGGTAGGTTTTGAAAAACTTATAGAAAGGGTTAAAGAGCATTATGAATCACATTATGATGTAAAGCTAAACATCTCCTTTTCTGAGCAAAAATCATCAACTGATACAATTGCCGTTGAGATGGATAATACCCCATTCAGGAATACTGATGGCACATTACTTTTTAGACCTGGCGGACATGGTGCACTACTTGATAACCTAAATGACATTAATTCTGATATCGTTTTTATAAAGAATATTGATAATGTTGTTCCCGATAGGCTTAAACCACAAACTGTAAGGTATAAAAAAGCTCTTGCAGGTTTACTGCTTAGCTATAAAGACATAATCTTCGACTATATACTAAAACTTCATGATGACGAGTATGTTGATGAAGAGTTTTTACATCAAGTTTTCAATTTCTCAAAAAATGAACTTTGCATTTTGCCATCCGATAGTTTGAACACTAATGATTTAAAAGAACTAAAGAGATATTTAATTGATGTTCTTAACCGTCCTATTAGAGTTTGCGGGATGGTAAAAAATCAAGGAGAACCCGGTGGTGGCCCTTTCTGGGCAAAAAATACTGACGGCACAACTAGCCTACAAATAGTTGAAAGTTCCCAAGTTGATTTAAATGATCGAACCATTACAGAGATATTTAACCAATCTACCCACTTTAACCCTGTGGATTTAGTCTGCTACTTGAAGGATTATAAAGGAGAGAAATTTGATCTGCTTAAATTCCGTGATCCTTTAACAGGCTTTATTTCGATTAAAAGCAAGGATGGACGAAATCTGAAAGCGCAGGAATTGCCCGGATTATGGAATGGTGGAATGTCGAACTGGAATACCATTTTTGTTGAAGTGCCATTAATTACCTTTAACCCTGTTAAGAGCGTGAATGATTTGTTGAGGGATGAGCATCAAACGGATTAAATTAACAATGAGGCAAAATGCCAATTAGCCAATTTGAGGTACTATTATTCGAGAATTGTTTCCATTTTTAATTGTCAAATCGGCATATTGTTAAATTAAGAAAATTTCTTTTGGATACTCAATCCCAGTAAGATAAAGCCCTTCCGCAGGTGCTGAAGATCCAGCTAATGATCGATCTTTTGCAGCAATAATCTCCGAAAACCTTTCAACGGTTATCTTTTTCCTACCCACATCAACCATAGTGCCTACAATGGCCCTAACCATATTTCGCAAAAACCTATCCGCAGTTATTGAAAAAACGAGTAGATTATCCTTCTCTTCCCAATTTGCCGAATATATTTTGCAATCTGATGTTTTATTATCTGAACCAACCTTGCTAAAGCTTGTAAAATCTGTGTAATTGAATAAATGCCTGGATGCTTGCTGCATCAAATCAATGTCAAGCGATCCAAAGAACATCCAAGCCAGTTCGCGCCAAAAAGGATCTTTGTCCCGGCAAATAAAATAGTGGTAAGTTCTGCTAGTAGCATCAAAACGGGCATGAGCCTCGGGTTTAACGGAGCGTATAGATTTAATTGAGATATCTAACGGAAGAATTTGATTTAGGTGATATAGAAAAGAGGGGTTGCTGCTTAAATCGCTACGAATAGAATCAAAATGAGCAACAAAATACTTTGCATGAACACCAGTATCGGTGCGCCCTGCGCCTAATGTGCTAATATCCTCCTTAAGAAGAGTGGCTAAAGAACTATTAAGCTCAGCTTGAACACTATGTGCATTCTCCTGAATTTGCCATCCGTGATAATTTGTTCCACGGTACGATAGTTCGATGAAGTAACGATAGTTCACTTTGTTAATCTTTTTGCAAATGTAATGTTTGGATTGGAATACTGATAAATTGATAGGATGATAAGTGGAAAGTTAAATATGACCTTGTTGCATGCAATTTGGCTATCGCAGCGATTATTGGGGTGGGATATGGAGCATTATGAAGAATAATAGCCATAATGGTTTAATAATGGATGGTAATGGGGTGTTAGTTCTGTGCAATAAAACTATCGCATTTTACGATATTAACCCGTAGTCCACCTTTAACTAAATTGTAATGCGAATTAAGGGTTGAAACTACTTTACTAATAATTTAGTTAAATATTTGAAAATCAATAAAATAACATCAGAAATATTTGTTTAAAACCCTGGAAATCATTATCTTAAGCGATTAATCTCACT